>JBCCTM010000004.1:0-29553 GCA_039198535.1 Pseudomonadota bacterium | reverse complement strand
TCTTGCCGGAACCCGACGGGCCGACCAGCGCGAGCCTGGAACCGCGGGGCGCCCGCCAATCGGCGATTTCCAACCGAAACGCCGCCTCACCGGGCCAGGTGAAAGACACGTCGCTCAAATGGATGGCGTCGCCACGGGGCGCGTCGCTGCCGCTCATAACTCTCTTCCCCAGGAACGGCGCCCGCCCAGAGGCGCTGGGCGGGCGCAGGCTCTCGCCTTAGATCGAGCCCGACAGATCGACCTGCGGCTCCTCACGTTCGACTTCGAACGCCTGCTGACCGGTCTCGGATACGATCTGAACGTCCACCTCTTCCAGCTGCGGATACACCGAGAAGATCGGTAGCCCGAGCGCCGCCATCTGATCGATCGACGCGCAATTCATGCTGTAGGTTGCGATAAACTCCGCGTGCCCCTTGGTGAGTTGCTTGCGCTCAGCGGCGGCTTCGGCGGGCGCGCACCCCGCCGCCCCGAAGTCAAACAAATCCGCTGGCGTGCTGAGCTGCGCAAGCGCGGCCTCTACCGCCGCCGTCTCTTCCGCGGTTTCCGGCTTGGTCTCGAAGCCGATGACGTCGATGGCGGAGAGCTCAAGCTCCATCGCCACGGAGGATCCCTCAACCGCCATGGTCAAGACGGCCTTGCCGTGCTCATGGGCGCCAAGCTCTCGTGTTCCATCGCCGTGATCGTGATCGTGATCGTGATCATGATCATGGCTGTGGCCGTGATCCTTCTTGGCGGTCTTCTCCGCGCCGTGGCTGTGTCCGTGTCCGTGGCTATGACTATGGCCGTCGCCGGCGATGGCGGGCGCGGCGCCGAGCGCCAGCGCCGCCGCCAGCGCGGTGGACAAAAACGCGGCGTTTTTGATCGTGCTCGTCTTCATGGGTGTTCTCCTTCCCGAGGGCGACCGATGCCGGCGTGGATCGCCGGGCCGGCTAAAGTTGCAAAGCAAAACAGCGCAAATGCGGCCAACACGATGCTGGGGCCGGACGGCGCGTCATAGTTGAATGATCCGGCAAGGCCCAGCGCGACGGCTCCGGCGCCCAACGCGGCGGACCAGAGCGCCATGGCCTCTGGCGTGCTCGAGAGAGCGCGGGCCGCCGCCGCCGGCAGGATCATCAGCGAGATCACCAACAGTAAACCGACCACCTGCATGGCCAGCGCGATGGTCACAGCGATGGCGAGGGTCAGGCCAAGGCTCTCGCGGTCGGGCGCGCCGCCCTCCGCCAAGGCCATCTCCGGGCTGAGCGTGGCGTTGAGTAAGGCCGACCAGCGCCACACCATCGCCAAGCCCAGCGCCGTCGCCGCGCCCCATATCAGGGCCAGTTCAGAGATCCGTACGCCGAGGATCTCGCCGAATAGGTAGCGAGACGGGTCCGCCGGCGCGCCGGGCATTTGGCTGAGCGCGACCAGGCCCGCGGCCAAGGCCCCATGGGCGTAGACGCCGATCATCCCGTCGCCGGCGATCTGGCCTTGGGTCGCGCGGCCTGCGCTGAATAGCCCGGCGCGCGCCACCACCAGCGCCATCGCCGCGCTCACAGCCAGCGCGCCGAGCCACACTGGAGCGCCCATGAGCAATCCAAGCGCCACCCCGAGGAGCGCCGCATGGGCGCTGGCTTCTCCGAAGTACGCTAAGCGCCGCCACAGGATGAAACAGCCGAGCGGGCCGGCGATCAGCGCGACCCCAAGGCCGGCGAGGCCCGCGCGCAGCAGGATGTCGTCCAGTATCGCGCTCATGCGACCGGGGTTCCCGCCGCCGCGCCTGCGCGCGCTGACCCATCTTCGCGCTCGTGATCATGACGGTGGCGGTAAATCGCCATCGCATCCTCAACGGCCTCCCCGTCGGCGTCTTGATCGGCGGAGCGTCCCGCAGCGCCTGGCCCAAACAAGCGCTGATATTCGGGATGCGCACACACCTGATCGGGCGCGCCTGCGCAGCAGACATGGCCGTTGAGGCATATCACTCGATCAGACGCCCGCATCACGACGTCGAGGTCATGGCTTACGAGCAGCACGGCGAGCCCTCTCTCGCGCCGCGCCTCTTCGATCAAACGGTAAAACCGCGCCGCGCCGCGATGGTCGAGCCCTTGCGTCGGTTCATCCAGCAGCAGCAAATCCGGGTCCCGCAGCAGCGCTCGCGCCAGCAACACGCGCTGCATTTCGCCGCCCGACAGATCCGACAATTGCGTGCGCGCGCTGTGCGCCACGTCGACCCGGTCCAGCATGGCGATGCGATCCGCCGCCGATGCGCGCGGGGCGCCGAGACCGAGGAAGCCGGCGGCGTCAAGGGGCAGGGTGCGGTCCACCGCCATCTTTTGCGGCATATACCCAAGGCGCGTTGCGGCGCGTCGGGTGATCCGCCCCGCCGCAGGCTTGGCGGCTCCGATCACCGCGCGGAGCAGCGTGCTCTTGCCGCCGCCGTTCGGGCCGACGAGGGAGACGATCTCTCCCGCCCCGACGCACAGGCTCACATCGCGAAGCACGGTTCGACGGCCAGCGCGAACGGCGAGCCCTTCCACGGTCAGCGTCGCCTGCTTCTCCGGAGCGGATGGCGAACGGTGAGGCGACTGCGCAGGCGAGGCGTTCGAGCCAGCTGTCACTTGTCGCTCTCCGCGCCCCGCTCTGTGTCTTTGGCCGAGCAGCTTGTGCATATGCCTGCGAGCTCAAGCGCCGTTTTGCGCGTGACGAAGCCCACGTCTTTCGCCGCTTGGTCCAGCGCATCGACGATGCCAGGATACACCGCCTCATGGACCCGATGGCACTCCGTGCAGATCATAAAATGCGGAGCATGCCGAGACCCAGGTCGCCGGCAGGCGGCGTAGGCGTTGAGCATCTGGATTTTGTGGGCGAGGCCCTGTTCGATCAAGAACTCGAGCGCGCGATAGACCGTGGGGGGCTGCGCCTTTAAGCCGTCGGCCCGCAACCGATCCAGCAAAGCATAGGCCCCGATCGGCCGATCGCTCTCGAGCATCAGTTCGAGGACCCGGCGCCGCACGGGCGTGAATTGCGCGTCGCGCTCGCGGCATATGCGTTCAGCATGCGCCATGCCCTCGGGCGCGCGTTCCGGCGCGCAGCAAGGGTCAGGCGTTTCATCGGCGTCGGAGGTCCTCTGCGCGTTCACGGATCCCATCCTCACTTGACTACCGGCGATGGCGGAGAAGCTCCCACATATTGAATTGATATACTATAACATCTATGCCGAGGCCACCCTTGTGGCGGGCCCAGCCCGGCGTACGGAGAGTGTGGCCGCTCGTCCTGGGTGGTCATCCTCGATATCGCCCCAGGATCGGAAGAGATGCGTGTGAAGGCTCTAGGAACGACATCGCCTTTGGGCGCGTCTTTGGCGAGGGCGCTGTTCAATTACGCCGCTGCTTGCCGCGCCGCGATTGCGCTCGGGCTTGGCGTTTGCGGCGCAGCGTTCAGCCCAACCACCGCGACCGCTGAGGACAAGCCCGTTCGCGTCGTGGTCAGCATCGCGCCTGTGCATGGGCTCGTGTCGGAGATCATGTCGGGTGTGGAGACGCCGCGCCTGTTGGTCCCGCCCGGGGTCTCCCCGCATGTCTACGCCTTCCGCCCCTCGGACGCCCAAGCGGTGGCGGACGCCGATCTCATCGTGGGCGTCGGGGGAACGCTGGAGGCTTGGCTGCGCCGCCCCATGGACGCCCTGGCGGCGGATGACCGCGTGCTCTGGCTCGGGGCCGCCGATGGCGTAACGCGTTTGCCCGCCCGGCATGCGGGCGTCTGGTTGGCCAAGGCCTTGGCGAAGTCGCGGTCGAGCGACGCTTCGCGACCACTTCCGGGCCCGCCGAGCTTGCCCGCGCCCGCGCTAACGGATCGCTTTCTCGACCCCCATCTCTGGCTCGATCCGCGCAACGCCGCGATTTGGACCGGCGAGATCGCCGACGCGCTCGCGATCGCTGATCCGGCGAACGCGACGCGCTACCACGCCAACGCCAAGGCGTTGCGCGCCTCCCTTAAGGCGCTGGAGGCGGAGATCAGCGCGGATCTCGCGCCGCTTCAAGACGCGCGATACCTTGTTCAACATGACGCTTATCAGTACTTCGAAGAGCGATTTGGCCTTGCGCCGATCGGCGCAATCGCCTTGTCGGACGGGGCCCCGCCCAGCGCGGCGCAACTATCCGCCATCCAAAACCGTCTGCGCGTCACCGGCGCGGAGTGCATCTTCACTGAGCCGCAATTCCCAACCAGGCTCGCACAGCGGTTGCAAGAAGGCGCTGGCGCGCGGTTAGGCGAGCTTGATCCGCTGGGCGTCACAGTGGAGCCTGGCCCCGGCGCCTACGCCACCCTCTTGCGTGGGCTGGCGCAAGGCTTGAAAGACTGCCTGTCGGCGCCCGCCTAACTGGCGCGCGTGAAGGGAGGCTCCTGAGTGATGATGGTCGACGCCTCAATCTTTCGCATGCGCGGTTGGGCCATGGCGATGCTGGCCGCTTGGTTCGGTCTCGCGGCGGCGGCGGGGGGAGCCGCGGCGCATCCGCATCAATTCGTCGACGCGAAAGTCGTGTTGCTGACGGATGCGGCCGGCCGGCTGAAAGCCATCGAAGCGTCGTTCGCCATGGATGAGACCGAGAGCCTCTACATCGCTTCTGAGTTCGGGCTCGACCCGGACGGCCCCCTGACAGACGCGCAGAGCGTCGAGGTGGGCCAGGCCTATGCGGAAGGCTATGAGCAGTTCAATTGGTTCACCCATCCGCGGCGCGGCGAAGACGCCTTGGCGCTGTCAACGCCCGCGGATGCGCGGGCGTCGATGTCCGACGGCGTCTTGACCATCCGATGGACCCTTCCGCTCGCCACGCCCGCGCCTTTAAACGACCCGGTTATCGTTCAGTTTTATGATCCAACCTTCTTTGCGGAGGTTTCCGTACGCGAGGCGCGCTTAAGCGATGCGGCGTCGGTCGATGGTTGCGGCCTGGAGAAGACGCCCTGGATACCAGGGCCAGGCGATGCGGAATTGTTGGCGGTGTTGGCGCTGATCCCGCCCACCTCCGCGCCAGAAGACCCGACCATCGGCCGGCGGTTCGCAGATCGAGTGGAGGCGCATTGTGGCCCAGGCCAGGCTTGATCCAACCCAAAAGACGGCGAACGCGCCTCAGCGGACGGGCTCGAACGTCGGCCGCGGCGGGCCGTGGCCGCTTTGGGCGCGGGCGGGCGCGTTCGCCGCCGTCACTCTCGTTTTCGCGGGCTTGATTTGGCAGTTTGGCGGCGTCGCTTTGGCTTGGGCGCTGGAGACCCAGCGCGCGCTGCAGACCGAGCTCGCTCGCGGGGTGCGCGCGGTGCGCAATGGCGAGCCGATGGCGCTGCTCGCCTTGCTGGGCGCTTGTTTCTTCTATGGCGTCGCCCATGCGGTGGGACCAGGACATGGCAAGCTCGTAATGGGCGGCGCGGCGGCGGCGTCCCGGCGCACCGCCTGGCGCATGGCCGGCGTCGGGCTGGCCGCCTCGCTCATCCAAGGCCTGAGCGCCATCGGCCTCGCCTATGGGGCGCTCGGGCTGTTCTCGCTCACGGGTCGCGGCGCGGTGGGTGTCGCGGAGGGCTTCTTGGCCCCGCTGAGCGCCGCTCTGGTGGCGCTGGTGGGCGTCTGGATCATTTGGCGCGGCGTGCGGACCCTGCGGCGCGCCCGGCCCGTCGCGACGCCTCACGCTCATGCTCACGCTCACGCTCATGGTCACGCGCAAGGCGAGGCCCATGATGATCATGGCCAAGATCAACATAGCCACGATCATCATAGCCATGATCATCATGACCACGCCCACGATCATGGGGATTGCGGCTGCCGCCACGGGCCGAGCGCCAGCGAAATGGAGCAGGCGGAAGGCTGGCGCGAGGTCGCCGCGCTAACGCTCTCCATCGGCGCGCGGCCTTGTTCCGGCGCGCTCATCGTTTTGGCGATCGCTTGGAATTTTCAGCTCTATTGGGCGGGCGCGCTCAGCGCGTTGGCCATGGCGGTGGGCACGGGGCTGGTGGTCGCCAGTGTCGCCCTGGTCGCCGCCCTGTATCGGGACGCGCACCAATTGCGCGGAGACGACACCACCTCGGTCAGGCTGTTCGGCTGGGTGCAGATCGGCTCAGGCGCGCTTGTGGCCGCCTTGAGCGGCGGCGTGCTGGCGGCGACCTTGCTGGTGTAGCGCGCGCTTAGGCCACGGCGTGCCCGCTGCGCATGCCGCGCCCCGCCATGACCATCAAGGTGCGGTAACCCGCCTTCGGATCGATACACAGCGCGCTCAGCCGGCCGGTCATATACGCCCCCGTATCGACGCCAACACGGTTGGCCCCGAAATCGACCCGTTCCGTGGCCCAATGCCCATGCACCGCCACCATATCGGGTGGTCCCCCCAATTCGAGGAACCGTGGATCGCCCCAGAGCAAATCGTCCTCCGCCTGCGCCGTTAGCGGCCGATCGGGCGCGAGCCCGGCATGGGAGACGAAGATGTTCCCCGATTGGAAGTACAGCGGCAACGTCTCAAGGAAGTCCGCATGGTCGCCGATGCGCTCCCGCAGGTCAGCCCCAAGGCCGCTGAAATCGCGCTCCCGCCGCCGGCGCAGCGGGAAGGGCACTCCATAGCTCGCCAACGTCTCCATGCCGCCATGGTCGAGCCACGGGGCTGAGCCGATCGGGTCCTCCAAAAAAGACAACAGCAATTGTTCGTGATTGCCCCGCACGAAGGTGACGTTCAGCGCGGGGTCGGTCGCCAGCTCGATCAGGCGATCCAGCACCTGCTGGGTCCCCTCGCCTCGGTCGACATAATCGCCGACGCACACCAACCGAGCGGGCGCGGCGCTTGGGTTCGCCGTGAGATCCGCGTCGATCTCCACCAGCAACTGGTCCAAAAGCCGATCGCATCCATGCAGATCGCCCACAACATAAAGCCGTTCATCGGTCTCCGGCATAGGGAGGTCCCGCGGGCCATAGATCTTACGACGGAAAAACATCACCGGGCTCCGGAGAGGAAAAATGCGGCGCGCGACCGGGGTCTGCTGTCGCGTCCGGCATGGGCCGGGCGCGCGCCAGCGCGGATCGAGGGCGACGGCGCGGTTTAGAAGAAGCGCTCGTTGACCCGGACCACGTCGCCGGGGCTGACGATGGTCTCGCGGGACGCCCTATTGGGTCGCGCGTCGGTCCCGCCCCGGGAAATCTCGATGTCGTCTTCATCGGCGCGGAAAGTGAAGCCGCCGGCGATGCCCACGGCGTTGATCACCGTCATGCCGGCCCGATACGGATACTCGCCGGGAGTTTGCACCTCGCCGATGATGTAGAACGGCCGATAGTTGAGGACCTCGATGCTGACCTGCGGGTCGATCAGATAGCCGTCCTTCATCTTGGCGACGATGCGCGCCTCCAGCTCCCGCACAGATTTGCCGCCGGCGTTCACGGTGCCGATCAACGGCATGGCGATGGTGCCGGCCCCGTCGACTTCAAGTTCGCCAGAAAGGTCTTCCTCGCCGAACACGACGATCTTCAAACGATCTCCCGCGCCGAGCTTGTATGTCTCAGTGGCTGAGGCGAGCGGGGCCGAAAGGGCGACGGCCACAGCCGCGGCCAGGGCGGCTCTGAGCAGGGCCTGGAGCATCTGTCTCATCGGAAGCGTCCTCATATGCTGCGTCGCTCAGCCGACCCGTATGTCGACGGCGATCTCAACAGTCGGATGCAATTCCCGTGCAATCACCGCGGGAGCGCCGGAAATCGCGTCTGGCGCGAGTGCCGCCAACCGCCCGGT
The DNA here is from genome assembly GCA_039198535.1 of Pseudomonadota bacterium. Classification (GTDB taxonomy): domain Bacteria; phylum Pseudomonadota; class Alphaproteobacteria; order Rhodobacterales; family Rhodobacteraceae; genus JALEGB01. The sequence continues at coordinate 21,826 of JBCCTM010000004.1, read as the reverse complement.
CGCCCCGCCTGTTCTCGTCACCGTAAAAAAACCCGCGCCATGACCATGACGCGGGCGATACAGGCGAGTGCGGCGGATGGGGCTTACGCCCCAACGCTTTAGTATTTTGCGGTCAGACCCAAGAAGACCTGGTTGGCCGAGAAATCGCGGCCGACGGCGTTGCTGTCTCGACGGGAATATTCATACCGGCCTTCAAAAGAGAAGTTCGGGTTAAGCGAATATTCCGCGCCGACGCCGACGCCATAGGAGTTGTCCTGCCGGAAGCCGCCTTCGAAGTCGCGGTCGACCACGTTGGCGAAGGCGCTAATCAGCAGGTCGCGGCGGAGCGAGTGCACAACCTCAACTTCGCCGATCGTCGCGAATGCGCCCGACGCGCCGGCGGTCGTGGTCTCCTCGATGTCCCGCTCGACGCTCAGCACCACATGGGTGAGCGGCGTGACCGACCAGTTGGCGCGCGCGAGCGCGGTGATGCCGGTGAGCCGATCCAGATTCGCGTCATCATAGTCGCGGGAGATGTAGCCGACGCCAAGATCGGCGACGAGCAACCGGGTCAGCTCAAAGCGCACGCCCGCGAGGCCGGCGACGCCGACGCTGTCCCGGTCGAGGCCCTGATCATCGACGCTGTCGCTGTAGTTCACACTGTCGAGTTGCGCGCGGACGAACGCCTCGTAGCCCCGGAGGAACTCGTAGCCGATCTCCAAGCCGCCCGCGACGCGCCCGCGATCTCGGTCGTCATTGTTGTCGATGCCGAAGATCGTGGAGTTGTCTTCGAAATCGCGGAATGAATACTCGGCGAAGGGCGAGATCCGGACGCGATTTGGCTTATACCGCCCGTCAACACGGCCGGTGTAAGTCGTGTACTCCACCGGCTCGATCGCCGCGTTGGCGACGTCGATGTTGCCTCGACGGTCATGCTGGCGCTGAACCAGGCCTGTGGCCCGGACAGAGGCGATCCGGCTGATATCGTACACGCCCTGCAGTTCGCCAAACGCGTCGACGTAATTGTCGGACTGGTTATCGAAGAAGAACCCGTAAGCCGCGCCCGCGGACGCGCGAAGGGCGTGGCGGCTCCATTCAGATTCGACCGAGACAGAAGGCGCGACCCGGAGGATGAAGTCCTCCTCCTCCTGTGTCTCAGAGAAGAACGCGTTGTCGGTGAATTCGATGGACGTGTTCAGCTCTGGCCGGATCGTGAACGCGCCGCGGCGGATGCCCAGCTCATCTCGATAATCCGGCAACGCCGGGCGGATCCCGAAGTCACGCTCCTGCGCAAACGCGCCGGCGGTTTGCAGCGCCAGGGCGGCGGTCGCCGCGCAGAGCGCCCCTTTTAATACTGTTCTCGTCATCGATCTCGCCTCAATGCTCTCAATTCGCCTGTCGCCTTCGACGCTGCTTCGGCGCCGTTAGGCTCTCGCATTCATCGCAGCAGGTGTTCAGATCCGGCCGCGAATGAACGCAATATCCCGAGAGACCAATCGGCCCTTGCGGTTAAGAGACGGTAAATTTTCGCGGGCGCTGACGATCTTCGCCTGTTCTATCCGGTCCCCCAACCTTCATGGTCTTGGCCATGTCTCGGTGCGAGGGAATCCCCGGTCGTCGCCTCTTGGCGCGCCGCTACCACTACTCTCCTCAACTCGCGGGCTTTTCGCCTTCTCTCATCTGTAACTTACCAGAGGTTGCCCCTCGTTTTAAGCGCCGATCCCCAATTCGCGCGTTTCCTTGTATTCAGCCGAAAACTGCGGCGAAAATGTCAGTTTATTAGAGGCTTGGCTCGACCAGCCGGCTGAAGATCCAAACCTCCGTTCCGGCGTTTTCGCCGCCAAGAATTTCATACTTTCCCCAATTGCCCTGTCCGCCGACTTGCAACAGTTCTTGACCTTCCGAGAGAATAAGAAGGACACGCCCATTGGGTCCGCTCCGGGCGTTCACTTCACTGACCCGCACCGAATGGGTCGCGCTGGTCGGCGGAGCAGGCGCGTCTTCCGAAACGCTAGCGGGCGCCGAGGCCTCGGCCGCTTGCCGCTGGCTCGCCTCCTCAGACGCCCCGACAGTCGAAGAGGGCTCGCTTTCAGCGCCGTCGCCCTCATCCGCCACGGTTTCACCAGTCGGGGCCACGTCATCTGCGGGGTCCTGCGGCGCGGCGGCGACACGCTCTTCAGCTCTTTGGCCGTCTCCGCCTGCGTCGGTCGGATCCGTGACGGGAGACGCCGCGTCGGTTGCGGCGGGCTGGGCCTCGCCGGCGTCCGTCACGCTCTCCGCTGAGACCGCCGCAGATGGTTCGGTGGCGGTGGCGTCGTTCGCGGCCGACGGCTCCTGCGCTCTCGACGGCTCCTGCATTTCTGACGGCCCTTGCATTTCTGACGGCCCTTGCATCTCTGCGGAGGCGCGCTCCCGCGCGGCGGCGAGCGCCTCGTCGTCGAGCCGGATCACATCGGCCCCGTCCACGCGCAGGAGCGCCACGGTCCAACACTCATCGCGCGCGAAGTCGGCGTCGCAATGCAGCGCAAGTTTGCCGTAGACGGGAGAAATCTTCAGCTCGTCCCGCTTGGTCGCGGCCCGAAAATCCCAAAGGCCGCTCTCGAGCCGAACCCCAGGGGAAATCGTCTCCAAAGCCGGCTGACGCTGCTTTTGCAGCACCTCGCGCATGGCCAGTTGGATCGCCAACCGATGGGCCGCCGCGTCGCGATACGCGCCGCGCTCCGCGGATCCCTTGCTCCAGACATAGCCGTAGGCGCCGGCCGCGCCGGTGAGGGCGAGCGCGATCAACGCTATCAGGAGGGTGCGAAGGCGCATGGTGGTCTCCTTAATCGGCGCACTGGGGCGGTCCCCCGCCGCCATGGAGAACCCCACCCCTGCGAGCATCATGCCGATCGGCCCTTCATTTACGTAAACCGGCGCTGTTTCGGCGGCGCTGTTCGACCCTTCGGCTTTACAGAGCGTGATATTCAGAGGATGAAACGCCGCGAACCAGACACGGGCGGAGCGAGGACGCATGCCGACAAAGATCCCAGCCACCGTCATCACGGGCTTCCTTGGCGCAGGGAAGACGACGTTGATCCAGAACCTGCTCCGTAACGCCGAGGGCAAGCGGATCGCGCTGATCGTCAACGAGTTTGGCGATGTGGGCGTGGACGGCTCCGTCTTGGGCGAGACCGCGGCCGCCTGTGGGATCGCCGCCTGCGAGGCGGGGCAAGAGGAGAACGACGGCGATGTGATTGAGCTCGCCAATGGCTGCCTCTGCTGCACGGTCGCCGAAGACTTTGAACCGGCGCTGACCAAACTGATCGAGCGGGAGCGGCCGCCCGACCATATCGTCATTGAGACAAGCGGCTTGGCGCTGCCCCAGCCGCTGCTTCGCGCCTTTGGCTGGCCCGAGATCCGCACGCGGGTGACGGTGGATGGCGTGATCGCCTTGGTGGACGCCGCGGCGCTCGCCGAAGGCCGCTTCGCCGCCGATGAGGGAGCGGTGGAGCAAGCGCGGGCGGCCGATCCCGCGCTCGACCATGAGACGCCCCTGGCCGATCTTTTCGAGGATCAGCTGGCCTCGGCGGATTTGGTGGTGCTCAACAAGGTGGATCTGGTGGAGCCCGCCCGGCGCGAGCGGCTGCAAACTGAAGTGCGAGGCCGGGCGCGGAAAGGCGCCGCGCTCATCAGCACGGCCCATGGCGCGGCGCCTTTAGAGGCCCTGCTGGGCCTTGGATTAGACGCGGCCACGGATTTGGCGACCCGATCCGCGCCGCACCATGATCATCACCACCATGATCACGGGCACAGCCAAGAGCACGACCACGACCACAACCACGACCATCACCATGATGGCGATCACGGCGGCGCGGACCACCACCACCACCATCACCACCACCACGATCATGATCATGATCACGGGCATGATGCGTTTCACAGCATCGTCGTGAACGCGGGCGAGTGCGCCGACGCCGAGGGGCTCAAGGCGCGTCTATCCGAGGCGATCGCGCGGCGCGGTTTGCTGCGGGTGAAGGGCTTTGTGGCCGTGGCTGGTCGACCGATGCGGCTGGTGGTGCAGGCGGCCGGGCCGCGGGTTGAGAGTTACTTTGACCGACCCTGGGGAGACGAGCCGCCGCAAACGCGGCTCGTCGCCATCGGCGAGGCGCGGCTGGATTGGCCGAGCGTCGCCGACGAGCTGGCGGCGGCGGTTTAGCCGCTACTCCGCAGGCACCGGCTGTGGCCCGCCGATCCGCGACGGCGACGCTGCGGCGGGAGCCACGCTGTCCTTCGGCTTGCCCACGACGAGGCTGTAGACCGGCGGCACGAAGAACAAGGACACCACCGTCGACAGCAGGACGCCGCCCGCCACCGCCATGGCGAAGGGCGGCCAGAAGCCGCCGCCGGCCAGGATCAACGGCAGGAAGCCCCCGAACGTGGTCAGCGTCGTCGAGACGATGTGCCGGGTCGACCGCATCACCACGCCTTGGATCGCGTCCAAATCGCCGCGCGCGGCGTCCGGATCCTCCTGCATCCCCGTCATGATGATGATCGCCGCATTGATCGAGACGCCGATGGAGCCGATCACGCCGATCAACGCCTGGACGCCGAACGGGTATTGGAAGACCGCGAGCGCCAAGATGCTCAATCCGGCGGAAAGTAACGCCACAACACCCGCGACCAAGGAGAGGCGCACCGAGTTGAAAGTCAGCAAAATGGTCGCGACCGTGAGACAGAGCACCAAGCTGACCGAGCTGAGCAGGTTGGTGACCGTATCATCCCGCGCATCGCTGTCGCCGCCCCATTCGTAGCGGTAGCCGGGCGGCATCTGCAGCGGCTCCTCCCGCAGGCTCGCGCGGAACTCGTTGAGCGCCGCTTCAGGCAGCACGCCAAGCTGCAAGAAGGCTTTGATGGTGTTGGCGCGCTCGCCGTCGAACCGCGAGATTTCGCTGGAGGCGGGCTCAAGCACGAAGGAGCCGAGCGCCGCGAGCGGGACGCCGGCGTCCACGCCCCGCGCCGCCTGCGCCGCAGCGTCGGGCGGCAAGATGCGCAACTCGGCGATCCGGTCCGCCGCGCTCCGGTCGTCCGCGGAGATGCGGATCCGCACGGGCAGCTGCTCCGAGCCTTCCACAAGCGAGCCGCCGGCGACGCCTTCGATCAGCGTCTCCAACTGATTGGCCACATCCGTCAGCGTCAGTCCGGCCAAGCGCACTTTGTCTTCATCGAGGGACAGTGCGAGTTTCGGGCCCCCATCGGACAGCTCGGCCCAGGCGTGCGTCACCGCTGGCAGCGCCGCGATCCGACGACGCGCCTCCTCGCCGATTTGCTTTAACGTCTCAACTTCGGGCCCCATGATCCGCATCTCCAACGGCGCGGTCACCGGAGGGCCCTGGATCAGGCCGCGCACCAGCACGCGCGCTTCGGGCGCCGCGGCGTCCAGACGAAGTTGATATTCGGGCACCAAACGCTCGGTCGCTTGCGGGCTCGTGGTGGTCACCAACGCTTGGGCGAAATCGGGCTTCCGGTCGTTTTGGGGGATCAAATTGTAATAGAAGCCCGGCGCGCTGCCGCCGATCACCCATTGCACCTGGGTGACGTCTTCGGAGTCCCGGAGCATCGTGTCGATCTTCAGCGCGGTCTCTGTGGTGGCTTCGATGGCCGTGCCCAGCGGCGTGTAGATCTGCACGTGGAACTGATTGCGATCGGTCTCGGGGAAGAACTGCGACACCAGCGTTGGAAACGCCATGTAGCCGATGATGGCGGGCGAAGCCGCCACCGCCGCCGCCAACACGCGCCAGCGCAAGCTCAACTTCAGCAACCCGCCATAGAGCCGCCAGAACGGGCCGGTGTCTTCGCGAGACGCCCCGGCGCGGTCCGACAGGATGAAGCCCGCCAAGGCCGGTGTGATCAAGAGAGACAACAGCAGCGAACAGCTGAGCATTACGATCACAGAAATCGCGATCGAGCCCACGAAATCGCCCGCCGGGCCGGGCAGCAACGCCATCGGCATGAAGGCGAGCACGGTGGTGAAGGTGGAGGCCAACAACGGCACCGCCAAACGCCTGACCGAAAGGGCGATGCTTGCGAGGCGAGACATGCCTGCGTTTAGGCGTCGCCTGATCTCGTCCGTCATGACAATCGCGCCGTCCACCAGCAGGCCGAGCGCCACGATCAGACCGGTCACGGACATCTGGTGGATCACAATGCCGGCCAGTTGGAGCACGAACAGCGATAGGAGACTCGTGAGCGGCAGGATCAGCGCCACGATCAGCGCCGCGCGCCAGCCCAGCGTCACCAGCAGCACGGCCACAACCAAGCCCACGCCGATCAGCATATTGACAGCCAGGGCGGACAAACGCTCGGTGGTGTAGGCGCTCTGATCAAAGGTCTGGTTCAGTTCGAGCCCATCCGGCAGGATCTCGCGGAATTCGTCCGCGACGGCTTTGATCGCCGCCATCCAATTGTCGACTTGCAGATCCGGCGTCATGCGCGCGGCGATCAGCACAGCGCGCTCGCCCTCGGCGAAGGCGATCTCCTCCGGCGGTTGACGCTCCGCCCGGGTGATGGTGGCCACGTCGCCAACCCGCACAATCGGGGCCCCGATGGCGCTTTGGGTCGGGTCGGAGACGATGGGGATGCGCCGGATCCGCTCCAAATCGCGGATCTCGCCCTCCACCTCCAGCAGGTAATCGGTGGCGTCGCCGCGCACACGCCCGGCGCGCACCTTCGCATCCGCGCCGGCGATCGCCGCGGATACTTTAGCCGGCGTGAGCCCGAGGAAAGAGAGTTTCAGCGCGTCGATCTCGACGAGAACCTCCTCCTCGGCCTCGCCGTAGAGCTGCACATATTCCGTGCCGCCGGTCTGGCGGAACAGATCCGCCAGGCGGTCGGCGAAACGGCTCTTCAGCGCCATGGAGGCGTCGGAGCCGGGGCTGCGTTCTAGCGCGAAGATGGCGGTGAAGGCGCCAGAGCGGTCATTGTCGAATTCAGGCTCCAGCGCGCCCTGGGGCAGCAGTGGCGCCGCGTCTGCTAGGGCGTCGCGGATCTCCGACCAGACTTGTTCGAGCCGGTCCTCCGGCACGAATTCCGACAGGGCGATCTGGACGACGGAGAGGCCCGTGCGAGAGAAAGAGGTGAGCTCTTTGATCTCAGGGATCGTATCCAACTCCGCTTCAATCACCTCGGTGACCAAAGCCTCCACCCGCTCTGGGTCGGCGCCGGGGAACGGCGTGAGCACGGTGGCGAACAGATTGGTGAGGGTCGGATCTTCCTGGCGACCGATGGTGATGGAGGACAGCGCGCCCAAGGTGACGATCATCAGAACGACCAGGCCGAAAATGCGCCGCTCCCGGAAGAGAAGGGTCGCCGGCGCGCGGGCGTAGGGATCGTTGCTCGCGTCAGCGGAAGTCTGCGTGGTGTCGGCGGCCATGGCGCGCCCTCCTGTCAGTTGCGTCGGGGCGGCGGCGCGCTTTCTCGCCGCGCGCTCAGAGCCGAAGAAGCGTCAGCGGGCGACGGATTGCGCGAGGCGCGTGTCGTCTCCGCGAAGGGTGTTGTCCCCTTTCACGGTGTCCGACTGCGACAGCTCACCATCGATCGACGGTTGCTCATCCAGCTTTGGCGCGGAGCCGTTGAGCAACGGACGCACCCGCTGGCCGCGAGCGACGCGGTTCACCCCGGTGACGACGACAAGCGCGCCATCGCGAAGAGAGCCGGTCACATAGGCTTCTTGCCCGCGGACCCGCAGCGCCTGCACGGCCTCTTGGCCGACCACCCAGATCGTCTCGCCGGCCTCCTCGGAGGCCGCCTCATCTTCGACCACGGTGTAGACGCTCCAGAGGCCTTTCACGCCTTGCTGCATCGCCGACAGGGGCAGCCAGACGCCCTTCGCCTCCGCGCGGCGTTCAAGCGACAACCGCACGATTTCGCCGGTCGGCACGCCCGAGGCGGCCGCTTGACCCGACGCGCCGCTCAGACGCAACGCGCCCTCGAGGTCGAACAGCGCCGCAACGGTGCGGGTGCCCGGCGCCAGATCGGGCCGCAGCGCGATCAACTCGCCCTCGACCTCCAAGCCGCGGATATCCAGCCGGTAGCGTTGACCGATGATCATCGAGGCCGCTTGCTCCGGGGGGAGGCCAACGCGCGCCCGCGGGGCCTCCACCTCCAGGAGACGAGCCACGGCCATGCCGGCCGACGTCACCGCTCCGGGATCCACAAATCGCTCGGCGATCAGCCCATCAAAGGGAGCCGTCAGCGCGCTTTTCTCAATGTCGAGGTCTCGCTGACGGAGCTGGGCTTCGATGGAGGCGATCTGCGCGGTGAGAGCGGTCTCGGTGGCCTGCGCTTCGTCGAAACGCTGCTCGGATGCGAAACCTTTATTGGAGAGATTTTGCTGACGCTGACGCGTGCGCTGCGCCAGCGCCAGCTCCGTCTCAATGCGCCGCTTCTCGGCCTTGAGCCGATCCCGTTCGGCGATCAAGCTGCGATCGTCCAGACGGGCGATCACTTGGCCCAAGGCCGCTTCGTCGCCCTCTTCGACGGCGATCTCGACCACGAGGCCGCCGCGCTCAAAGGCGAGATTGGTCTCCTGCGCCGTCTCCACGCGTCCGGCGAAGCGCTCCACCACCGCGTATTCCGCGGCCAGCGTGACTTCGGCGACCTTGACGGGCAGGGGCGGCGTGGGGGCGGGGCCTTCGCTGGCGGCCGCGCGCAGATAGAGAACGTTCAGCGCCACGGCCCCGACCGCCACTGTGCCCGCCGCCACGGCGCCGGCGACGCCCCAGGCTCCGAGGGTGCGTAGAATTCGAGCGCCTCGCGACGGCTGCTTCACCTGCTCCACGTCCGCCATTGATCCGCTCCTTTAAGCGTGACCCGCGCCGGAGAGACCACCTCCGCGACACGGTCGTTCCAAATCCAGCGTGTCGTTCAAACTTGCCGCACAATCTCGGCGCGCTTGCTCAGGCGCTCTAACTGACGATTGCGAAGCCGGTTTAAATCGATGTAAGACCGTCTTACATTTAGGAAGATAGGGGCGCACCTGGTATTGCAAGCGCTGGGTTAAAAAATTTTCTGGACGAAACGTCGCTCTGGTGAGGTCGACGAAGCAAAGGGAGAAGTGCGTGAGCCAAAGCGATGGAACAGCGGATGCGGGGCGAAAAGCGGCCACGCGTTGCAAGATCGCCGAGGCTTATCACCACGGATCCTTGCGCGAGGCGTTGATCGACGCCGCCCATGAGCGGATCAGTCGGCTCGGGGTTGAAAAGTTGTCGATCGCCGGCCTGTGCAAGGCGCTCGGGGTCTCCAGCGCCGCGCCCTACCGACATTTTGAAGATCGCCACGCCATCCTCGGCGAGGTTTCCGCCCGCGGCTTTCGCAGTCTCGCCGAAGCCATGCGCGCCGCCCGCGACGCGCATCCCAAGGGGTCGGCGGAAGCGCTGATCGCAATCGGACAGGCCTATGTCCGCTGCGCCGCGGAAGATCCGGAAATGTTCCATGTGATGTGGGGCATGACCCGGGAGAAAGTGCATTCCGAGGTCGCCTTTGAGGCCGGCCTTTGCGCCTATCAAGTCTTGCTGGAGGCGATCGCCGCCGCGCTGGAGCAGCGCGGTCTGACGGAGGTCGACCCGGTTGCGCTGGCGATGCCGCTCTGGTCCAACGTGCATGGGCTTGCGGCGCTGCGTGTGGGCGAACGGATCGAGGCGGAAGATCCGACCGGCCTGGAGCAGGCGGTCGCCTTCCATGTGCGTGTCGTTTTCGCCGGCGTGGACGCCATGGCCGCCCATGGATCGCTCGAAAACGTGCTGCCGACAGTCAATCTGAAAGACCCGCCGCCCGAGGCCGGCGCGTCGGCGTGAGACAGGCGGCGTCGGACAGAGCAGGCGGTCGCGCGCGCCGGGACCGCCGTGTTTCCGCTTGGGCCGCTTGCGTCGCAGCGCTTTCCGTTTTCTTCCCCGCCGACCCGGCGTTAGCAGATGGCGCCCTAGACCGTATCGGCGCCTGGTTATGCGGAAGCGCGGCGGCGTCTTCCAACCCGGTCCGGCCCGCGCAAGACCAGCGACGGTTTTCAACGGCTCGCCTCGCCCCTGACGCGCCATGGGTCGCGAAACTAGAGATCATCGAAGAGCGCTTCGCCGATGGGGCGATCAGCGTCTCCCATTGCAGCGCCGCCGCCATCGCGCCCCTTTGGCTTGCGACCGCCGCGCACTGCGTCGGCGATCAAGGATGGATCGGCGTCACGGCGACCCTCGGCGACCAAGACGCCGGCGGCCCCAACGCGTTCACCCGGTCCGCGATCCTGGCGGTTTGCCACGCCGATTATCGGCCAGGCGCGCTCGCGATGGATATCGCCCTGGTGCGCTTGGATCAGCCGCTGCCCGAGGGCTTTCCTCTGCTGCGCCTGGCGGGGTGGCGAGAGGCGGCTCGATTGAGCGCCGGGGCGGTCGCTCTCTCCGCGGGCTGGGGGCGCGTCGGCCCAAATGCGATCTCCAGGCGCCTGCGGATGTCGGAGCTTCGCATCGTCGACCCCATGCGAGCGCAAGACGCGATGATCGTCGCGGCCCCCTTGCGCCATGAACAATCGCTCTGCGTCGGCGAAAGCGGCGCGCCGCTTGTGGCGGATCTGGGCCGTGGCCCAGCGCTGCTCGGGGTGTTCTCTAGCGTCGACGCGTTCTTTGATGACGAGAGCCGTCGCATTGTGGAGCTCTGCGACGGTTTTGAAGCGCGCAGCTACTTCACCGCACTGGGGGGATTGCGAGGCTGGGTCGAAGCGGTCATGCGCTTGTGCGACGGCCGCCGGGAGGCTTGCGCGGCCGGAGCCGATCGCCGTTGAGATCTCCCGTCACGCCGGCTTGGCGCAAAAGTGATGGCGCCAGCGCCGCGGCCAGGCGCAGGATAGGCGCAATATCCGCAATTCAGGAGGCGCTTCCATGCCGCTCTTCCCGTTCAGTCTTCCGCGCCTAGTCCCCTCGCTCGCGGCCGCCATCGCCGTCAGTGTCGCGGCGTCGCCCGGCGCGGAAGCCCGAGGCTTCGGCCCGCAGCCCGGCTCAGATCTGCGCCCGGCCTTTGATAAACTTGCTGAGTTTTCCGTGCGAGACGGCAGAGATCTCGACATCGCCGAGTTTCCCGCCGGGGCGGAGTATGCGGAGGCGCGCCTGTGCGTCGGCTTCGGCTCCATTGAAATGCGCGGGGCGACGCTCGTCTACACCGGAGCCGATGGGGTCGAGCGTGAAGAACGGATACGCGTCAAACGCTTGCTCCGTTCCGGCGAATGCAGCGACCCGTTGAAACTCAGGGGAGCGGGATACGATCCAGACGCGGACGACGCCGCGGTAAGCGACCGAACGCTGTTGCGGCTCGAGTTGAAGTACAGCGCCTACGCTCGCACGGGGCCACAGCCGAGGGTCGGCGTGTTTGCGCGCTGATCGGAGCCGGGCGGCGTGCGCGCCGTGACGCCGCCGTCACGGTTCGATTTTAACCATAGATGCGACGGATTTTCGCCCTTGCGGGCGTTCAAGGTCCCAAAGGTGTCGGGGAGCTTATGACTTCCAGGCGCTCGACATGGCCCGTCGCGTTACGCCCCCTCCTTGTGGCGGGTCATGGTGGCGCTCCAACCCGGCGACGGTGTTGGAGCGCCGCTTCCGTTTCCTTCTCCCTAAACCCATCGCGGCCCCCATTGCAGAGGCCTTTTCGCAGCGCGCCAAAAGGCTTAGGTGCTGAGTATGGACGCGCCGCGAAGATCCGACCCGAGCACGCCGCTGCAGTTCTCCCGCCCCGTCATGATGGTGGGCGGCGGAGAAATCGACGCGGCTTCGCTCCACGCCGCGCGCGCCCGCGCGGCGGCGCTGATTGCGGCGGATGGCGGGGCCAACCGCTTCAGCCCCAATAAGGGCGCGCTCGCCGCATTGGTCGGCGATATGGACAGCGTCGAGGATCCGGCCGCATGGCGCGATGCGCTCGGTCCACGCTTCCTCCATCTCCCCGAGCAAGAGACGACAGATTTCGAGAAGTGCCTCTATTCGATCGACGCGCCCCTTTATCTCTGCGTCGGTTTCCAAGGCGGGCGCATGGATCACAGCCTCGGCGCTTGGCATGTCTTGCTGAAGCGCGCAGACCGTCGGGTGATCCTGCTCCATGGCGGCGATATCGCTTTCCTCGCGCCGCGGCGGTGGCGCATCGACCTTGAGCCCGGGGCCCGTGTGTCTCTTTTCCCGCTTCAGTCTGTGCGGGCGATCCGGTCAGAAGGTCTGCGTTGGGCGCTGGATGGGCTCCGTCTCAGCCCTGGACATCGGGTTGGCGTGTCCAACGAGGCGAGCGCGGCCCGCGTCGCGACCGATTTGGCGGGAGAGGACGCTTGGACGCCCCTGGTCGTCGTCTTGGAGAGCCGGTGGCTTGACGCGGTCATCGAGAGCCTCGGCGTAGCCCAGCCTACAAGGCCGCCCTTGCGCGAGCCGGCGCGATGAGCGCGCCCGTCGGCCGCGATCGATCGGCGCTCGTGCTGTTCTCGGGCGGACAGGATAGCGCCACCTGCCTCGCATGGGCGCTCGCACGCTTCGAGCGCGTGGAGACGGTGGGCTTCGACTATGGCCAACGCCATCGCGTCGAACTCGACGTGCGGGACGCCTTTCGCGCCGGGCTGGCCGCCCAGTTCCCCGCCTGGGCCGCGCGGCTCGGGGCGGATCACCGCTTGGACGCCAGCGTGCTCTCGGCGCTCGGAGAGACGGCGATGACGGCGGAGATGGCGATCGAGATCGGTGAAAACGGCCTTCCCACCACCTTCACACCCGGGCGCAACCTGCTGTTTTTCGTGTTGGCCGGGGCGCTCGCCTATCGACGGGGCGTCAGGCATTTGGTCGGCGGCATGTGCGAGACGGATTACTCCGGCTACCCCGATTGCCGCGACGACACGTTGAAGGCGCAACAAGCGGCTTTGTCGCTCGGCTTGGACCGTTCCATGGTGATCCACACGCCGCTTATGTGGCGCGATAAGGGCGACACCTTCGCGCTGGCGGAGCAGTTGGGCGGGCGCGCCTTACTCGATCTGGTGCTCGAACACACCCATAGCTGTTATCTCGGCGATCGCTCGACGCGCCATCCTTGGGGCTATGGCTGTGGCGCTTGTCCCGCATGCGTCTTGCGGGCTGAGGGGTGGGCCGACTACCTCAGACGGAAGGAGGCGTCCGCCGCCAGCGCGGCGACTTGAGGCGCCCGCGCGCGCCCGATGAGCGGCGTCGCGCGCTTTTGAGGACGAAGTGAACGGGCCATGGCCTACGCGGTGAAGGAGGTCTACGCGACGCTGCAAGGCGAGGGCGCTCGGACCGGGCGCGCGTCGGTGCTTTTGCGCTTCGCCGGATGCAACCTCTGGACCGGTCGCGAAGAACATCGGGCGGATGCGGCGTGCCGGTTCTGCGACACGGATTTTGTCGGGGTCGACGGCCCGGGCGGGGGAAAGTTCGAGACAGCTGCGGAATTGGCCGCCCACACGCGGGCGGTTTGGCGCGCGGCGGCGGGCGAGGGCGGCGTGCCTTATGTGGTGTGCACCGGCGGCGAGCCGCTTCTGCAATTGGACGCGTCCTTGATCAAGGCGCTCCAACATGTGGGGTTTGAGGTGGCCGTTGAGACCAACGGCACCTTGGACGCGCCGCCAGAGCTTGATTGGATCTGCGTCAGCCCAAAGGGCGCGACGCCGCTCCGACAGCGCGGCGGGGACGAAATCAAGCTGGTCTACCCGCAGGCTGAGCCCGAGGCGCAACCCGAACGCTTTGAAGATTTAGCGTTCACCTATTTCTACCTCCAGCCTTTGGATACGGGCGATCCGACGTTGAATGCGGAGCATGAAGCTGCAGTAACGGCGTATTGCCTCCAAAACCCGCAATGGCGTCTCGGTATTCAGGCTCATAAGCGCCTAGGTCTCAAGTAATGGACCTGTGGCTCGCCAAAAAAATGACTTTGGACATGAAAAAAGGTCGGCGCAGATGCGCCGACCTTTCGAGTTGTCGCTCGCGCAGCCGGGGCTGCGCCGCTGATTAGAACGACTTGCCGACGCTGAAATAGACGCGGCTGTCGCTAAGATCGCCGTCCTGGTCCGTGTCGGTGTAGGCCGCGCGCCAATCGAGCGTGAAGGCCGTCACGTTGAGGCCGATCTCCCACTCGGTGTAGTTGCCGCCATCTTCCACATCCTGGTGACCGATGCGCGCATCGAGCGAGATCGGCACGGGGGCCAGATCCTCAGGAAGGGAGATCGTCGGGCCGGCGAACAGATACACCGCATCGCCCGTCTCCAGATAGAAATCCGGAGAATAGGCCACGCCGGCTTCAACGCCAACGATCCCAAACTCAGCGCCCAACGTGCCGGTGAACTCGATGAAGTTCTGCTCCGGCGTCGCGTCGGGCTGGTTGGTGTAGATGTAGTAGATCACACCCACATCATAGCTCAGGAAGTCGATCGACCCGGCGTATCCGCCGTAAACATCGATCTCCACGTTGGTGCTATCGCCGAAATCAATGTTCGACGCCCAAGTTCCAACATACAAGCCGTTGTCGAAGGCGTAGTCGAAACCACCCTGGACGGCGAAGTTTTCATCCGTCTGGGAGAAACCACGGAAAACATAGTCGGACGTGAACGCGACGTTCGCGCTCAGCTCTCCGGCCAAGAACCCTTCCTCAACAAGCCTTTCACCGGCGAAGGCCGGTGTCGTCGAAAACGCCGCAACTGCGGCGCCAAGTACTAGATTACGCTTCAGCATTGCTCATCCTCGCTGGCTAGCCGGCGCGGCGCTGTTGTAAAACTGTGCATCCCCACACCGCTGCCTTGACACAAAGCAATGCTATCGACCTCCAAACACAAGACTGCGCGCGGCGGCTAACGCTGTTGGCTGCGTTAAATCGGAAGCGCTGTTGCAGTTATGTAGCGGAAACGTCTTCAATGATGATATTTTGGGCGCCCCGAGGCAGTGGACTGCATCCTATTTTGGCGGTGGCCCGCTTTGGCCACGAGGAGCCGCGCGTTCCCGCGACCCGTCTTTACGATATCCACAGACGCTCCCAAAGCGTCTTGGATAAGGGGCGACCATGATTCGAGTTTTCGTCGACGCGGACGCCTGCCCTGTTCGCGAAGAAACCGTTGACGTCGCCACGCGCTTCGGGGCGCAGGTGTTTCTGGTCGCGAATGGCGGGTTGCGGCCGCATGCGCATCCCGATGTGCGGATCATCTTCGTGGATGACGGGGCGGACGCCGCGGACAAGTGGATCGCCGACGAAATCGGCCCTGGCGATCTCTGCGTGACGGCCGATATGCCGCTGGCTGCGCGCGTGGTGGAGAACGGCGCGGTGGCGCTCAAGCCCAATGGTGAGCTGCTCGACGCCCGCAATGTGGGCCAAGCCCTGGCGCAGCGGGATCTTATGGCGGATCTTCGCGCCGCAAACCCGCTGGCGGCCGCCGGCGGCCCGCGGCCTTTCTCCAAGCAAGATCGCTCGCGGTTCAAGGAGCGGCTCGACGCGACAATGCGCGCCATCCAACGCGGCTCTACCCCACGTCGTTGATCCAACCGTCATGATGAGCGCTGGCCCTCGAAATAGGCGAACGTGGCGGCGCTCACTTGCCGGCTGATGGCGACGGGGTCGCGGTCCAGCATGCGATTGGCGCCCACCACAAGATCCGCGTAGCCATGCACCATGGTCCAAAGCGGCGCCCCAAACTCGCGAGGATCGCGATCGCCGAAGCCTTCGGCGCGCATCGTTTCATGCAGATTGTCGATGAAGTTTAAGTAGCTCGCCTCGCCGGAGGTCCGAGCGACGGTCTCGTCGCCGTCATGGCGGGTCTCCCCCCACATCAATTTGAAGAGGTTTGGGTTCTCCGCGCTAAATTCGATGTATGCGCAGCCGCCGGCGATGATCCGCTGAAGCGATCCTGGCGGATGGCGCTCATAGGCCTGTGACATCCGCGCCTTTAAGCGATCAAAGCCGATGGCGGCGACATTCGCCATTAAGACGCCGCGGTCCTTGAAATGTCGGAAGGGCGCGCCGCTGCTGACGCCAAGCGCACGGGCGGCGTCAGCCACGGTAATTCGGTCAGGCGGAGACTTATCGAGGAGGTCCAAGGTCGCCTCGATCAGCGCGCTTGGCAGCTCGCCCGGCGTGTAACGTTTGATGGCGCAGATCCCATTTTTTGCGGCGGTCGGATAAGCCTGAGGCTGACCCTGGACTGTAAGTCCTGCTCACCTAGCTTGTAAGTTGGACTTACGCGGCGTCGGCGCCGCCTTGTTTGGGTCAACTGCGATGCCAACTCAATCAGCGTATCCCATGCGTCGCCGTCCGACGAGCGATCGGGGCCGAACGACGGTGGGCGTCATCATTGAGGCCGCCGAGCAACTGCTCGCACAAGCGCCCTACACAGAGTTCAACACCAATCGGGTCGCCGAGCGTGCGGGCGTATCGGTGGGCAGCGTCTATCAATATTTCGGTTCGAAAGAGGCGATCGTCGCTGAGTTGAGGCTGCGCGCCGGGGCGCGGATGCGGCGAGATCTGCTCGACGCCCTGACGAGGACGCGGGGGGCGTCGCTCGAGATCATCATTCGAAGCCTTGTGCGCGCCCATATCGCCACGATTGCTCAGGACGCGAGGCTTCATCGCGTCCTATCGACCGAGCTTTGCGACGTCGGCGTCTCACCCGATTTCGAGATACGCGCCGTTCTCACCGGTGATCTGGATGGTCCCACGCCTCTGCGCGTTCATTTGCAAGCGCTCGCCGAAGACGCCTACGGCGCTAGAGAAGGCTGGCCGGTTCTCGCCGGGGCTTGGGCGCTGATTAGGGTGATGACGTCGCTGGCGCTGGCGGAGGAGCGTTTTGACCTCTCGACGGACCGGTTGAGCGATGAAATCTGCACCGCTGTCCTCCTTTTTATTGAGCGCCGGGCCGCCGACATGGCGGGTAAAGCTGAGCTTTAAAAATAAGGGCCACTTACACCCAATAGAAACAGTGGCTTACGTGATTAGCCGACGCGAGTTTGAGCGAGCCGCTTCATCATTTACGTCATTCTGGGCGCTTTTGGGGGCGATAGGAAAGGCGACATGATGCGGTTTCTATTTAGATTGGTGGTGCCTGGGCTGGCGGTACTTGCTCTTGCGGGCGGCGGCGCCGCCGCCGTGGCGCAGGCGTCCGATGGGACCGGGCCTCAGAATTTTGTGGCCTTGGGCGTCGGGTTCGGTCCGGAGTATCTCGGCTCTGAGGATGGAACGGTCGGGCCTTTTTTCGCGGGTCGATACGACGCCGGACCAGTGATCTTTGAATCGCGGGGAACGAGCCTGGCGGCGGACCTGCTGGGGCCGCGGAGCGGAGGGGCGTTCTCCGCTGGGCCGCTGGCGCGCTATCGCTTCGGCCGAGACGACGTTGACAACGCCGTCGTAGACCGCCTCGCCGACGTGGATGGGGCCGTCGAATTGGGGCTGTTCGCCTCCTATGCTATACGGGGTTTGCTCGATCCGGCGGACGCGCTCGCCTTTCGTCTGGAGGCGGCCTTTGACGTCTCGGACGGCCATGACGGTGCGGTCGTCACGCCCAGCGTGTCTTACTCGGCGCCGATCACCGATCGACTGCGCGCCACGGTGTCGGTCTCAGCCGATTATGGCGATGACAGCTTCCATGAAGCGTTTTTCGGCGTCGACGCCGCTGGCTCGGTCGCAAGCGGGCTGCCGGGTTTTGACGCCGAGGCGGGGTTCTACAGCGCCGGCGTCTCCTTCGCCGCCAATTACGCCTTCACGGAGACCTGGGGCGTCACGGGCCTGATCAGCTACAGCCGGCTGCTTGGCGACGCCGAAGACAGCCCCGTGGTGGATCTGGAAGGCGACGCCAATCAAGTCTTCGGCGGATTGGGCGTTGTCTATCGGTTCTGAGCGCGCAGAGCAGCGGGCGACGGGTCGCCCGCCAGGAGCGCTTAGGCCAAGCGCGACCAGGCCAAGCGCGACCAGGCCAAGTGCGCTCAGGCCAAGTGCGCTCAGGCCACGGGTGCTGGGCCCGTCGCCTCACGCGCGGCGGACGGCGCGGGCGCCGGCCGTTCTTTGAGCGCGTCCGGCCGGCCGGCCCAGGAGCGAAAACGGCCCTGCGGGTCGTATTTGGCGCGGATCGCGTCCAGTCGCTCCAGCGCCGCGGGCTCGACAAACCAAGCGGGGCGCCGGGCGAGGTTTTCATCCGCCAACTGCACCCCGCGGGAAAGCGGCTCCATCTCCCGCATCCGCTCCGTGGCCCAATTGGCGTAGCGCGCGTCGTCCTCCGCCCGCCGCCACTCCCCATAGACGGCGAGATATTGCGACGCTTCCCGAGAGAACGCCATGTCCGGCCGGCCTCCCTTCGGCCGCCAATTCAGCCAAAGCGCGTGGCTGGGGGCCGCCGGCATGGTCTCTGAGATGCGGCGGAGCCCTGGCAACAGGTCCTCCATGGGCGCGTCAGTCCACATATTGTCGACGCACCATCGCATCTTGGGCGGGAAATGCGTCTTCGAGACGATCGTGGACATCCATGTGGTGGAGATCGGGATCAGCGGCGTCGTGATCGACGCTTTGCGGCGCATCGGCCCGTTGAGGAAAGACACCGCCTTCCGCGCCTCCGCCCAGGACGGGGCCAGCACCGGAGCCAGCACCTCCACGCCCGGCACGCCCAGGCCCAAGACGCGCGGCGTGATCACCATTTGGAACTCGACCGTGTCGGCCACGTCGCCGCCGATCTCGTCGGCCCAGCGGAACAGATCTTCGAGATGCCGCTCCCGGAAGATCTGCATCTTCATCCCCATGGCTTTCGGGCGGGGATGCACGCGCAGATGGTAGCGCGTCACCAGCGCGAAGAAGCCCGGACCGGCCCCGCGCGCCGCCCAGAACAGGTCCGCGTTCTCGGTGGCGCTGGCGTGGATCTCGCGGCCATCGGCCAGCACCACGTCGACGCCGAGCACGTTTTCGCAGCCGAGGCCGAGCCGCCGGCTGTTCCAACCAAACCCGCCCTGCAGCAAGAAGCCGCCCATGCCGATGTCGGGCGCGTGGCCCACGGGGAAGAACAAGCCGTCTTTCGCCAAGCGGCGGTCCAGATGGATGCACCAGCATCCGGGGCCGACCCGGGCGATGCGGCGCTCCTTATCCACCTCGATCCCGTTGATCCGCGCCATGTCGATGAGCATGCCGCCGTCGCGCAGATGGTTCTGAGACCAGCTGTGCCCGCCGGAGCAGACGCTGATGTTTTGGCCTTCTCTGCAGGCCTCCTCCACGGCGGCGACGGCTTCGGCCACTGTGTTGGGCTGGCGCAGCACATCCGGCCGGACGCCCGGGTCACGGCCAGAAAAGCTCGTCTCGAGGATCGCCGCGTCGAAGCCTGGGTCGCCGCGTCGATAGGTTTTGCCGGGGCCGCGTAGCCGTCTCATTGGGCGATCTCCTTTTCAGTCGAAGGGGAGGCGGCGCCTTTTGGGCCGTATTCCGCGTAAAGGCCGGGGAGGATGGTCGCGAGATGGGCCATCTCTTCCGAGCAATGGGCCAGGAGCGCCGCGGGATCGATTTGGCGCGCGGCCCCTGTGAGTTTTGCGAAAGCCCGCAAAGCGGACGTCCGCCACGCCCCACCAGAGCGCGCCGCGAGATGCGGGCCCGCCAGCCAGAAATACGATTGCATCTCAGAGCTCTGAGCGCCGGCCTCGGCGGAAGTGGGATAGACGTGGTGGACCAGCCAGCCGATGTCGGCTTTGGGAAATTGCGGGCCGATCCGCCCGCAGATGCAGATCTCGCCCCGCGCCTTGAGCTGCGCCTCGTCGATCCCCAGCTCGGCCGGCGGGACAAAGCGGATGGAGCCGCGCACTTTTTGGCCGCCGAGATACTCGGTGATGTGGGATTCGCGGCCCAGATACGCGCCGGTGTCTCCGGCGCCATCGACCCAAACCGCGGCGACATGCGCTTTTGGATGCCACAGCTGATAACGCCCTGGCGCGTCGCCATGCCAGCCGAACCACCACGTCCACATCTCCGGGCTGACGCCGGGCATGGGCGTCCGGTCGAAGACGCGGACCTCGCCATCCGGGCGCAGGGCGAAGCCCGTGGGGACCTCCGCATTGCGTCGAGCCACCAGGGACGGCGCGCGCTCCAGCGGCGGGAAGAGATGCGGAGGATACGGCCCCGCGGCGATGGCGGCTTGCGCGGCCTCGGAGGGGGGCGCGACCTCGGCCTTCAGGAAGGCGGCGTAGGGCGTCTTAGAGAGCGGAGCGGCGGCGGCGTTCATGACGTCGCTCCCGCGCGCGCCCCGGCTCGCGCATGGCCCTGCGATCCGCCAAACAGGGCGCCGCGCCAAATTTGCAGCGCGACCAACACCAGGCCATTGATCAGCGCCACGGCCAGCACCGGCGTCGCCCCATACATCAGGATCAGCGCCGTCGCCCAAATGACGGCGCCGAGACCCGCGGCGGCGCGATAGTCAAAATTGAAGCCAAACAAGGCGATGGAGGAGAACAGAAAAATCGTCTTGGCCCAGTAGACCTTGTTGGCGTCGAGGACGAAGGCGGGGCCGTCGATGGTGTCGGTGTAACTGGCGAAGATGTTCACGCCACCGCCAAACCAAAGCGCGACTGTCATGGAGCCGACCAAATACGCATAACTCGCGAGCAATGTGTAAAAGGGCCAATCTGAGAGCAGCGAGTATCGGAGTTTTGGCATGGCGAGGCCTCCCTGTGGCGATAAATTTATAACACGTTATATGCTCCCGAGAAGCGTTGCAACGTGTTATAATCTTTGGTGACGAGGTGTCGCAGCGCATGGAGCGGTCGGGCGAGAAATCGCAGCGAGAAAAGTCGAAGGATCTCAACCGCCAAAAGGTGAAGAACGCGGCCGCGGAGATCATTCGACGGGAAGGCATTGAGCAGCTCACCATGCGCCGCCTGGCGGAGGCGGCGGAGGTCAGCCTGCGCACGCCATACAATCTATTCGGCTCCAAGACAGACGTGCTGTTGGCGCTGCTCGATGATCTGAACGACCGCTACATCGCGGCGGCGCAGGCGATGGACGGCCGCCCGGCCCTGCGCCGTCTGTTTGGAACCCTTGATGATTTTGAGCGGGAGTTCAGCGCCGATGAGGCGTTCTATCGCGAGGTGTTCCACGGCATCATGACCGCCGATCAGGTCGAGCCCCGGCGGGTCGGCTATGACGGGCTGATCGCGTTGACCCAAGATCTGTTGCGGCAAGCGGCGGCGCAGGGCGAGTTGCCGGCTGACGTCGACGCCGACGCGCTCGGCGAGCATCTGGCGGTGCTGTTCATGTCGGTGCTGGGCATGTGGGCCAGCGGCTTCTTTGATTTGCGCGCCTGCGTCGCCCATGTTCGCCGGGCGTGGGCCTCGCAGACGCCGGATATCGAGACGTCGACGCGTTGACGCCTGCTCTACGCGGCCTGCGTTAAGCCGCCCTTTTGCGCCCGCGCTCTGTCAATTGTACAAAGAGTCGGGGCGGCAGCGGGAAAGACGCCATGAGAGATCTAGATCCAGATGCGGATCGCCCGACCGATCCGCCTTATACGCCGCCCAAAGTCACACCGATCGACGATGGCGCGTCCGTGGCGCGGCGGATCGCGGTATCGCTCGGCAATCCCTACGCCAGCGTGCCCGATTGCGCGTATCGAGAGCCGCTCGTTGTGCGCAGCGTCGGCAAAACCACTGTCGCTTACGTGGCCGACCCCGATCTGCTCGAGGAGATGCTCGTCAAACGGTGGCGCGATTTTCCGAAATCGCAGATCGACCATCGCGTGTTCGGCCCGTCGCTGGGGCGCGGCTTGCTGACGGCGGAGGGCGAGGATTGGAAGTGGAAGCGGCGTCTTGCGGCGCCGACCTTTTCTCCGGCCGCGCTGAAGGCCATGACGCCGGCG
>JBCCTM010000003.1:0-33932 GCA_039198535.1 Pseudomonadota bacterium | reverse complement strand
TTCGACGGGAATTGCGCCATGGTGACCGAGACTTCCAGCGTCACCGTCCAGAGACGGCAGGCGTGGATGTAGGCGTCGATGTCGAAACTGCGGTCAGCGTCGCGTCGGAACGCGAGCAGGTTCAACGAGGCCAAATTGCAGGCCGTGTCGTCGAGGAACATGTATTCCGAACACGGGTTCGACGCCCGGATCTGGCCGTCCTCTGGGCAGGTGTGCCAGGCGTTGATGGTGTCGTGGAATTGGAGGCCGGGATCGGCTGAAGCCCAAGCCGCATGACCGATCTTCTCCCACAGCTCGGCCGCCCGCACTGTCTTTGCGACGCCGCCATCGGTCCGCCGGATCAGGTTCCACTCGGCGTCGTTCTCCACCGCGCGGAGGAAGCCGTCTGTGATCCGCACTGAGTTGTTGGAGTTCTGGCCCGAGACGGTGAGATACGCCTCGCTGTCCCAATCCGTATCGTAGACCGGGAATTCGATGCGCTCGAAGCCTTGGCGCGCATAGGCGATGGCGCGTTGGATCGAGTTCTCCGGGATCTTGGCGCGCCGCGCATCCTTCACGGCGGCGCGCAGGCCGTTGTTCTTTTTCGCGTTGAACGCGTCCTCCGGGGCTCCGTCCCAGGCGCGCGTCGCGGCCAGAACCGCGTTCAGCTTCATCTCATGGAGCTTGGAGCCCGCCACCAGCGCGCTGACCTTCTGCTCCTCGATCACCTTCCAATCGACGAAGGCCTCCACATCCGGATGGTCCACATCGACGATCACCATCTTGGCCGCGCGGCGCGTGGTGCCGCCCGATTTGATGGCGCCGGCCGCGCGATCGCCGATCTTCAGGAAGGACATCAGGCCGGAGGATTTGCCCCCTCCCGACAGCGGCTCGCTCTCTGCCCGCAGTGAGGAGAAGTTCGCGCCGGTGCCTGACCCGTATTTGAAGAGCCGCGCCTCCCGGCTCCACAGGTCCATGATGCCGCCTTCGTTCACCAGATCATCGGTGACGGACTGAATGAAGCACGCATGGGGCTGGGGGCGCTCGTAGGCCGACCGCGACTTCTTCATCTTGCCGGTGATATCATCGACGTAGAAATGACCCTGGCTGGGACCGTCGACGCCATAGGCCCAGTGAAGGCCCGTGTTGAACCACTGCGGCGAGTTTGGCGCGGCCATCTGGGCGGCCAGCATGAAGCGCATTTCATCAAAGAAGGCGCGGGCGTCCGCCTCGGCGGTGAAGTATTTATTCTTCCAGCCCCAATAGGTCCACGCGCCGGCCATGCGGTCGAACACTTGGCGCGCGTCGCTCTCGCCGCCGAAGCGTTCCGCCTCCGGCAGGCCCTCGAGCGCCGCTTTATCGGGGACGGAGCGCCACAGCCATTTGGGGACGCCCTCTTCTTTCACGGGCTTCAGCCGCGCCGCCACGCCCGCTTTTCGGAAGTACTTTTGGGCCAGCACGTCGGCCGCCACCTGACTCCAGGCGCTTGGCACGTCGAAGCCCTCCAGCGCGAAAACGCGCTCGCCGTTTGGATTTTTGATCTCAGACGTCGCCTTGCGGAACTCAATATCCGCGTAAGCAGATTGTCCGGCAGTCGTAAAACGGCGCTCGATTTTCATGCGCTCTCTCGCCCTTTAGCCCCGGCGCCGCCCCAAGGCGGGCGCCCTGTGATTTGGTGGCGCAGGCAGCTCCGCATGGCCTCAAAGCCGGCGCTGCGCCGCTCGTGGGAGGGAACGATTGGTGCGGCGCGATGCGGGCCGCCCCGCCGCGCACCCACATCTTGTAGACCTCTCGCTCTCTCCACCACCAGATGTAGAGAGCGCGATCACGGCCGCGCAACATGAAAGTTAGCAGATCACCACCAAATGTGGGCTTGACACTGCACGAGCCCCCAAGGTGTGGGGTTCCGCGCACGGTCTGACGTCAATACGCCCAAATCTGTGGATCGTTTCGCGGGCTCAGCCCGTCTCAACCGGCAGCATGGGGCTCGAGCCCCACTCCGCCCAGGAGCCGTCATAGAGGCTGTGGGCGTCATGGCCGAGGCGGGTGAGGGCGAGGCTCAGGATCGCGGCGCTGACGCCGGACCCGCAGGTGGTGATGATCGGCTTTGCGAGATCGACGCCGGCCGCTTCCAAAGCGGCGCGCAACGCGTCATCGGATTTGAGCCGGCCGTCTTCTTGGAGCAGCGTCTGGTAGTGCGCGTTGAGGGCGCCGGGCATGTGACCGGCGCGCATGCCCTCTCGTGGCTCGCCCTCGGCTCCGGAAAAACGCTCCGGGCTCCGCGCGTCCACAATCTGCGCCGCGCCGACCTTCAGCGCCTCGGACACCTTGGTGACGTCGCTCAAGAGCATGGAGCGCAGCTGTGGCGTGAAATGCCGGTCCCTCGGCGTGGGCGGCAAATCCTCCAGCGGGCCATCGGCGGCGATCCAGGCCGGCAGACCGCCATCGAGCACCGACACCTCCGTGTGCCCGAAATAGCGAAACATCCACCACACCCGCGGCGAGGAGAACATGCCGTTTTGGTCATAAACCACGATCCGGTGACCGTCGCCGACGCCGAGCTTGCGCACGCGGCTCACAAATTTCTCGAGCGGCGGCAATGTGTTGGGCAGTGAAGAACGCTCATCGACGATCTCGTCGACATCAAAGAACACCGCCCCGGGGATATGCCGCTCCTCATAGGCCGCGCGCGCGTTGATGTCGCCGCTCGGCCGCCATGTGGCGTCGATTACGCGAACGTCAGGCGCGTCCAGATGATCCTTAAGCCATTGAACGTCCACCAGGGTCTGGGTCTCGATCGCGCGCTGCGCCATGCCGCCTCCGTGCCGTACTTCTCTGCTCTCTTTATGCCGCCCCGAGATAGGGACAGCGCAAGGGGCCATTGGGGCCGAAGCGCGCCCATGGCGCAAATTCGCAAGAACCTGTCGCTAGGGGCGACCGGGTGTGGCGAAAATTTCGCAACTTTTGCAACCGGAAAGTCGGTTAGGCCGTCGCCTCGAACACTTCCGGCGGCGGGGCGGGCTTCGCGCGGAGCCAATCGGGCGCGTCGAGCCCTTTCTCCGCGAGGAAGGCGGGATTGTAGATCTTGCTCGCGTAGCGTTGCCCATAGTCGCAGAGGATGGTCACCACGGTGCTCCCCGGGCCAAGCTCCCGCGCCAACTTCATGGCGCCCAGCACATTTATCCCCGTCGAAAGGCCCATTGTGAGGCCCTCCTCGCGCAACAGATCGAACATCACGGGCAAGGCCTCCGCGTCGGAGGCGCGATAGGTGAAATCCGGCGTAAACCCTTCAAGATTGGCGGTGATGCGCCCCTGGCCAATCCCCTCCGACACGGAAGACCCCTCGGAGGCCAACTCGCCGGTGGTGTAATAGCTGAACAGCGCGGCTCCATCGGGGTCGACCAAGCCGATCTTCACATCCCTGGACGCGGCGCGCAGCCCTTCTGCGACGCCCGCAATGGTGCCACCCGAGCCGGCGGCGCAAATGAAGCCGTCCACCTTGCCGCCGGTTTGCTCCCAAATCTCCGGCGCGGTCGTCTCGATATGCGCGCGCCGGTTGGCCACATTATCGAACTGGTTCGCCCAGATCGCTCCGGCGGGCGCGGTCTCGGCGATTTTTGCGGCGAGGCGGCCCGAATAGCGAACGTAATTGTTCGGGTTGCGGTAGGGCGCGGCCGGCACCTCCACCAATTGCGCGCCGGCGAAGCGAATGGCGTCTTTCTTCTCCTGGCTTTGCGTCTCCGGGATCACGATCACCGTGTCGTAGCCCAGGGCTCGGCCCACCACCGCCAAGCCGATGCCGGTGTTGCCGGCTGTGCCTTCGACGATCACGCCGCCGGGGCGCAGCTCGCCCCGCGCCTCCGCGTCGCGAATAATCGAGAGCGCCGCCCGATCTTTCACAGACTGGCCCGGGTTGAGGAACTCCGCCTTTCCCCAGATCTCGCACCCGGTCAGCTCTGACGCCTTACGCAAGCGGATAAGCGGCGTCCGCCCCACGGCGTCCGGCACATCGCGGCACAGGCGCATGACCCTCTCCCCATTTTGATTTTCTAAACGTCGACCTGTCTAAAGGCGGCTTTGAAGCCGGCGCAAGCGGCCGGGCGCGGCGGAGCGTCTCATGGCGTGTCCGAAGATGGTCGAGACGGGGTCGACCACGCCGCGCGGAGGCGGGCGCGATTGCGCCCCAGCCATAGGACAACCAGCGCCGTTGGCGCGTTGCGGATCTCCCCGGCCGAGACAGCCGCGAGCGCGTCATCGAGGCTGAGCGTGAAGGAACGAATGTCCTCCGCTTCACTGTCCAACCCATGCACCCCATGGATCGCCAGCGCCCCGTTCGCCGGCGACGGCAGGCGCGCCTCGCCGATGTAGAACAGGTAGACCTCGTCCATCGCGCCTGGGCTGGCGTAGGCGTCCATGACGCGAACCAGCCGGCCGAGCGGGATCTGCGCCTCTTCCGAGGCCTCCCGACGCACGGTGTCCTCTGGGGTGTCCAACTCGCCTGGCTCGAGGCGACCCGCGATGGCTTCGATCAGCCAGGGGTCTGGATCTCCCGCAGCGAAAGGCCCAACGCGGAATTGCTGGATCAACATCACCCGGTCGGTCTGCGGATCATAGGGCAATACGACCGCCGCCGGGCCGGACCGAAACACCTCGCGCACCACGCGCTCGCTCATCAGATCTTCGGCGGGGTCGGGCTGGTCTTCCGCCAGCAGGGGATGGCGCAGATGCAGGCGATCCAACTTGAAATAGCCGTCATGCGCGCGCTCGACCTTCTCTTCGACCACGCGATCCTGCGCGGGCGGCGGCCCAAGCCCCGCCGCGATCGGCCCAGGCGCGCCCGATGCCGCGAGGGCCTCGCCGACAAGATCCGGCCAAAGCTCAGCCAAGGCGCCGTAATCATCGGCCGCGCCGGCCTCGAATAACGGACCGAGGGCCCTCGCCGCGGCGCGCCATGCCCGCCCCTCCCGAGCGCGCCATTCGATGAGCGACCAAGCGGCCGCGTCGGGCCCTGCGGGCTCTCGCGCCAAAAAGGCCAAAGCCGTCTCTTTTTTGGGCGGCTCCTCAGAGGCGGCCTCTGCGGGCGGCGCCGGGGCCGCCAACATCTCGGCCACGCGATAGCCGGCGCCCTCATAGGCGCGGAGGCGCGCAAACGCGTCATCTGTAAGACCGTCGAGCAGGAACCCTTCCGCTCGGGCCCCCTCTTCGGCGCGCAGCGTTGGCGCGCCGTCAGGTCCGAAGACGATACAATATCCGGTGACCGCCGCGGGGCGCGCGCTGGGCCCCGCATCGGAGAGCAGCGCATCGCGGAGTTCGTGGTCGCAAAGCGTGCCATAGACAAAAAGCGTGTGAGACATTCCGCACTCCACCCGGCGATGCGGGCCGGTTTAACCGCGATCCGCGTCAGATACCCGAACGATGCGACGATCCGCCGCCCCGGACGACTTGAAGGCGGCCCCCTCCGTCATACAATTTCGCCCGGTCGCGGGTTGGACCAAAGGCGGGAAGACGTCTCGACGTTTTGAGCAGTCCTGCTTGACGCAGGGTTTGTGCGTTGAGCGCTCAATGGATCCTTGAGTGATCCAAGCTCTGTGAGCGGACGTAATGGCGATAAAGGCGTGATACAGGCGAGATGACATTGGCGAGCGAAACAGAGCTATTGACGGCGTACGCCGCCGGCGAGACATCGCCCGGCTTGTCGCTCCTGTGCGCCACGCAGCTTTCGCATGATCCGCGAAATCGAGAATTCGTCGCCATGGCGGAGGAGGTGGCTGGAGAGGCGCTGCGCTTGGCTCCTGTGGGCGACGTCACCATGAGCCTCGACAGCCTTCTGACCCGCTTGGACGAGGCGGAGCACGCCCCAGCGACGCGTTCTGAAGCGTCAGCGCCATCGACCATGACATTTCCCACCGTACTGCAGGAGGCGATCGGCTGCGCGGAGGACGAGATCCCATGGCGCTTCAGGCTTCCGGGCATTTCAGAGCACGTCCTCAACGGCTTTGACGGGGAGCGCGTGAGCCTCATGCGGGCGCGGCCCGGAGCGCGGGTGCCTCAGCACACGCATCGCGGGGTGGAGGCGACACTGGTTTTGGCGGGGGCCATGAAAGACGATCGTCGGGTCCTGACCAAGGGCGATATCGCGCTTTGCGGTTCGGACCACGATCACCATCCGGAGATCATTGGTGAAGAAACCTGCTACTGCCTCATCGTTGTCGATGGCGGCCTTCGGTTCACTGGCGCGCTCGGCCGCGCCCTCAATCTCTTCAGCGACGGACGCGGACGCAACTAAGCCTCCGCGCCGGAACGAGCGCGTGCTTGATCGGCGCGGTTTCTTGACGACCGCGGCGGCCGCAGGAGCGGGCGCGGCGCTGCTTCGGCCGTCCTCCGCGCTGGCGATCAGCGGCGTCAGAACCTTCGCGCTCTTCCGCGGCGATGAGGAAATCGGCACGCATACGATCTCCGCAAATGAGACGGCTGAAGGGCTCGCCGTCGATATCGGCATCAACATCGAAGTGCGTCGCCTCGGCATCCGCTTTTACGTCTACGAGCACACCAACAAGGAGCTCTGGCGCGACGGCAAGCTGATGCGGCTGACCTCCACCACAAATAACGACGGCAAGGACCGCTTCGCCCGCGTGGAGCGTCAAGGCGACACGCTGAAGATCGAGGGCACGCTCTACACGGGCGACGCACCCGGCGACGCGGCCCCGACAAGCTATTGGAATTACAATAATTTAAGCACTCGACCATGGTTCAGCTCCGAGGCGGGGAACATCCTCGATCTCTCGCTCACCAAGAGCCAGGCGGGCGCGTTCGAGCGCTGGACCGTCGCGGGCGAGGTCAACCTCACCTTGGATTACGACGCCCAGCGCGAATGGCGGAGTTGCAGCTTCGACGGCAATGGCGTGCCGATCGTCTACCGCGAAACGTCCCCCGGGCCGGCGCTTCTGCCGCTGGTCTAGCGCGAGCGGGCTCGAAGGTGGCGTCTTGGTCCGCCTCGGGCCTCAGCCGCTCCGACAGATCACTTCATCTGAACCAATTGAGGGGCCATGAGCGGCTTTAACTACATTCCAAAGCCGGCCGACGGGGCCGCTTGGGTCACCGGGGCCAGCGCCGGGATTGGCCGCGCAGTGGCGCTGCGGCTGGCCCGCGAGGGCTGGATTGTCTACGCGACGGCGCGCTCCGCCGAGCCGCTGGAGGCGCTGGCGGCCGAGCATGAGAACATCCGCGCCGCCCCCGGCGACGTCACGGATCTCGCGGCGATGCAAGCGATTGTCGACCGCATCGCCGCCGAGGGGGCCCTGGCGCTGGCGATCCTCAATGCGGGCGTCTACCTGCCCATGCGCGCCCAAGAGTTCTCCGCCGAAGACGCCGCGAAGACCTTCGCCGTAAATCTCACCGGCGTGGCCAACGGCGTTGAGCCCGTACTCAAACAGTTGTTCGCGCAGGGAAAAGGCTGCCTCGCCCTCACCGCCTCGGTCGCTGGATACCGCGGACTGCCCCGCGCCGCCGCCTACAGCGCCACGAAGGCGGGCATGATCGCGATGGCCGAGGCGCTGGCCTTTGACATGGCGCCGAAGGGGCTGCGCGTGTCGGTCATCAACCCCGGTTTCGTCGAGACCGAAGCGACCGCGGTGAATGATTTCCAGATGCCGTTCCTGATGACCACAGACAAAGCCGCCGACGCCATCGTCGCTGGCTTGAAGCGCAAAGGCTTCGAGATCGCCTTCCCGACCCCATTTGTGATCATCCTGAAAACGCTCGGCCTCTTAAGGGCGCGCAGCTACTTCTGGGTCGTTCGGAAGATGATCGGTTGGGACAAAGTGACGGAGTGAGCCGCCGCTTTTCGGCATTAGCGTCGAGGGGCGCGCCGCTGGGGCAGCTTAGGTCGCATGCGCGGGGCGTCGGGGCGGAGTTGGGTGGCGCTTTCCGCGCCGAAATCATCGGCTAGCACGCGCCAATCGGTCCACGCCGCGCGAAGGCGCAGGAAATGCGCAATCTCCTCGGTGCTGTAAGCCCCTGAGGCCACCAGGCGGAGCGCGGCGACCGGGCAGAGGGCGGATCGGCTCTGCCGGATCACGTCGGCGACGGGCTCCGGCAATTGGTCAAACGCGCTCCAGCGCAAGTCCCGAGAGCGCACCGCGCCGCGGACGCCAGGGACCAGTCGATTGTTGATCGATCGCCCCTGCGCGACCGCGCCGCTGGCTTTTTGGGCCGACATGCTCGCTCCACACTGTTGTGCGAGACGGCCCGCCCCACAGCGCACCTCGCGATGCGCCGCCATATCATTCCGCCACGCGCCAGCGATAGTGCGGCGCGCGGTCCCAATCCGGCTCGGGCGCGATTAGGCGTCGACTGCCGCGGGGGTGCGGCGCCACTGGGGGAACGGGTCGGGCAGATCAGGAAGCTGATCGGGAGACGGAGCCGCTTCGGCCGGCACCAAAGCCGCGTCCAACCGGGCGCGCAAAGCCTCCCAGTCGATCCCCGCGCCGATAAAGACGAGTTCCTGCCGGCGATCGCCCCAAGGCTCGCTCCAATGCTGCCGCATGTAATCCTGCACGCCCTCTTGGTCCGGCCAGCGCTCCTTGGGCACCGACGCCCACCACGTGCCCAAGGGCTGGATGCTGGACAACGCGCCGGCAAGCGAGAACTCCGCCACCCATTCAGGTCGCGTGGCGATCCAGAAATGGCCTTTGGCGCGGATCACCCCTGGCATGGGCTCCTCGAGCACCTTTTTGATCTTCACAGGATCGAACGGAAGCCTGGCGCGATAGACATGGCTGACCACGCCATACTCCTCAGTCTCAGGCACATGATCGGCGAAACCGTAGAGTTCCTTGGCCCACATCGGGTGCTCATGGGCCTTCTCGAAGTCAAACAAGCCTGTGTTCAGGATCTCTTTCGCCGGAACATCTGAATAGTTAGCCTCGACAATCTTGGCGTCGGCGTTCAGGCTTCGGATGATCGTCTTCGCAGCTTCGACCTGATGCGGCGCGGCGTCGTCGACCTTATTCAGGATTACGATGTCGGCGAACTCGATCTGATCGGTGAGCAAATGCACCAAAGTGCGGTCATCCTCATCGCCCAACGATTCACCGCGATCCGAGAGGAAATCCTGGCTCGCGTAGTCGCGAAGTAAATTCACCGCGTCCACCACGGTCACCATGGTGTCGAGCCTCGCCACGTCGGCGAGACTCTGCCCCTCCTCATCCCGAAACTCGAAGGTCGCCGCCACGGGGAGCGGCTCGGAGATGCCGGTCGATTCGATCAGCAGATAGTCGAACCGACCATCCGCCGCGAGCCGGCGCACTTCCTCGAGCAAATCATCCCGCAGCGTGCAGCAAATGCAGCCATTGGACATCTCCACCAGAGTCTCGTCGGTGCGCGACAGCTCGGTATCGGCGCGGACGAGGTCGGCGTCGATATTCACTTCGGACATGTCATTCACGATCACCGCGACACGAAGTTGATCCCGGTTGTTCAGGACCCGGTTCAGGAGCGTTGTTTTCCCAGCCCCGAGGAAGCCGGATAGAACGGTGACAGGCAGGAGATCTTGGGAGGGTTGGGTGGAGGACGAAGCGGTCATTTGCGCACTCACATGGCTGGCGAGGGGACGCGAAAGCGGTCCGCTCGCGGGCGATAGTCGAACTGGTTATATTGTAACATAGATCGCTCGCAAAAGAGGCGAGTGCGCCTGCGGTGATACGCGAGCGGGTCGGCGCCTCAGATCGGGGGTGAGGCGCTGCGTCAGCTGGCGTGGCGCCCGTCCGCTTCGCAGCGGCAATCGAGACATTGGCGCGTACTGGCGACGCCGCAATGGTCGAACAAGCGCTGCTTCAGCGCCGCGCGGGCGCGGTGTAGACGCACGGTGGCGTTATTGACGGAGATCCCCAGCGTCTCAGCGGCGGAGGACAAAGAGACGCCGCTCACATCGACCAAGCCAAGGATGGTCGCATAGCGCTCGCCCAGTTTGCGGCTGAGCGCCAAGGCGCAGCCGCAGATCGGCTCTTCCTCTTCAAAAGACACCGGCGCGGGCTCCGCGGCGACGGCTTCCCGAAGACGTCGCTCCCGCGCCATGCGCCGCAGCGCGCCGGTCAGGACAGTGCGGTGCACACGATAAAGCCAAGGAAGCAGGCTGGAGGCGTCCCGCAACTGGTCCGCCTTCTCGATGGCGCGGATTGCGCCGAGCTGCAGGATATCGTCCACCTCGCCGGGGGCGACGCGCGCGGCCACATAGCGCCGCAACGCCGCCCCATGGAGGCGGAGGCCGGCGACCACCGCCGCTGTCGCGTCAATCTCCCCGGACGACGGCATCCTCAGCCTTTCACCTCGCCCTGTTCTGGCCGCGCGACAGGGCATCCGCATTCGGGACCGCAAGCGCAGTTCTCACATGTGCAAACCTCGCCGCAGCAGCACCCCCCGGCCTTTGGGTCGGTTTGCGCGCAGGCGCAGCCCGGGCCGCATTCGCTGCAAGCGCAATTATCTGGCTCACTCATCTGACGTCTCCTTATGCGTGTCATCACACCCTAAGACGCCTGAGCCCCCGGAATTCTTACAGCTGCGCCCTGGAAAGTTCTCTCGCTCAGAGCAACACCAGCACCGCCAAGCCCAGGAAGGCGAAGAAGCCCACGATGTCCGTCACCGTGGTGACGAATGCGCCCGACGCCAACGCCGGATCCGCGCCCAAGCGGTCGAGCGCGATGGGGATCAGGATCCCCGCGAGGCCAGCCGCGAGCAGGTTGATCACCATGGCGGCCGCCAAGACCAGGCCGAGCTGCGCATCGCCAAACCAGATGTAGCCCACCACGCCGATCACCAGCGCGAAGGCCAAGCCGTTCACTAGGCCGACGGCGGTCTCCCTTCCGACAATGCGAAGCGCGTTGGTGCTGGTTAGGTTGCGCGTGGCCAAGGCGCGCACCGCGACCGTGAGGGTCTGAGTGCCGGCATTTCCGCCCATGGACGCCACGATCGGCATCAGGATCGCCAGCGCCACCACTTGCTCCAACGCGGCGTCGAACACGCCGATCACCAGGCTCGCCAAAATCGCCGTCACGAGGTTCACAGCGAGCCAAGGAAAGCGCCGCATGACGATGGTGGTGACCTTGTCCGCCAACTCCTCCTCGCCGACGCCGCCGAGGCGCAGAAGATCCTCTTCCGCCTCTTCATCGAGGGCCTGCATCGCGTCGTCGATGGTGATCACGCCCACCAAGCGGCCGTCTTCATCCACCACCGGCGCGGATACGAGGTGATACTGATTGAAAGCGTAGGCGACTTCCTCCTGGGGCTGCGTCGCCGTCAACAGGGTGAAATCCTCTTTCATGATCTCGCCCAGCGACACGTCCTGGCTCGCAGCGAGCACGCGCGACAGCGGCGCCGTGCCGATCGGCTTGAAGGTCGGATCGACGACGATGACCTCGTAGAATTGCTCAGGAAGTTCGTCCTGCTCCGCCCGCAGTTTCTCGAGCAGGTCGCCGACGCCCAAGAAAGGCGGGGCCCAGACCAGCTCGCGTTGCATGAGACGGCCGGCGCTGTACTCTGGATAACCAAGCGACTGGCGCACCGCCGCGAGCTCGCCCGGCTCAAGCCCCGCCAACGCCTCCGCCTGCGAGGCGGGGTCCAGATCGCCGACCACATAAACGACGTCGTCGGTCTCGAGGCCGCGCACCGCCTCCGCGAGCACAGCCGGCTCCACCTCGTTCAACACCGCATCCCGCGCCGCTGGTTCGAGCTCAGTCAGAACCTCGCCTTGCAGATCCGAGCCGATGGCGGAAATCAGCTTTTTCCGGTCCTTACTCGGCAGCTGCTCCAGCAAATCGGCCGTGTCCGCGGCGTGCAGCCCGTCGAGGGTCTCCAGGAGCGCCTCTCGAGAGCCGGCGGCCAGGGCTTCCTGCACCGCCGCGACCCGCTCCGGCTCGAGGTCGAACGGTCGGCTGTCCTCGGCCTCGCTCTCCCGGCCGAGAGAGAGAAACTCCACCGGCGCCTGCGGAGGCGGAGGCGGGTCTTGCTCGCCATTGTCCGACGCGCGGCGACCAGCGCTGTCTCGTTCGGAGTTCGGGTCCATGGTCATGGCGACGCCTCGGCTATCAGCTTGCGTTGGGGTCTTCCCAGCGGCGGGGCAGGACGCTTCCGCGCGCGCCTGGGCCGATAAGGCCGCGCGCGTTATCGCCGAGCCCCCGCTCGGTCCAAAGCTCTTTTCATGCGAAGTCGACCCGGGTCCGCCGGATCAGGCGTTTTGGCCCAGCCGGCCGCTTTTGGCGTCCGCTAGGCCCAATTGAAGACGTTCGGCGAGATCGCGCCGCTCCTGCGGCGTCAAAAACGCGCCGAGTTCAATTGATCGGCCCGCGCTCGACAGGACGAGATAATCCTCGACGCGTCGCGTCTGCAGAAGCTCCAGGCGCACCCAACAGGGATTGGCCTCCCAGATTTTCACAGTGCCGTCGGGATCGACCCGCTCAACGCGCAATCGGTCAGCCCAAAGGCTGACGGTCTCGCGCACGCGCCCGCTGCGATAGGTGAGCGCCATCATCCCATAAAGGAGACCCAAATAGGCCAGCACAAAGGGGCCGATCACGTAGATCGCTTTGCTGCCGATCAGCGGAACCACGGGGATCATCATGCCGCCGCCGGCGCCCATCATCACCCAACGGAGATTGTGCCGCCGCATGGACCGGTGCGGCCAAAGGGTGAGGTGCAACGGCGGCGCCGTCTCCCCCATGGCTCCCCCGGCGTCCCGCGCGCCCGCCCCTGCGTCGCTGTCCTGTCGATCACGGGCCACGCCGCGTCTCTCCTCAAGCGCTTCGGGTCGGCCCGCCGATCAGTGCGCCGCGGGCTGGCCGCGGAAGTCCGGCAGCGTCTCGAAGGTGTGCTCGGGCGGCGGGGACGGCAACGTCCACTCCAGAGTGTCGGCGTGCTCGTTCCACGGATTGGCCTCCGCCCGCTTGCCGGCCACCAGCGCGTAGATCACCAAGCCGATGAAGAACAGGAAGCTGGCGATCGCGATGAACGCTCCGATGGACGACCAGTAATTCCAGTAGGCGAACTCGACCGAGTAATCCATGTACCGCCGCGGCATGCCCGCCAACCCCACGAAGTGCTGCGGGAAGAAGGTGAGGTTTGAGCCAATAAACATGGTCCAGAAATGGACCTTGCCCGCCAATTCGGGGATCTCCCGGCCGGTCATTTTCGGGAACCAGAAGTAGATCCCGCAGAAGATGCCATACACCGCGCCCAGCGACATGATGTAATGGAAGTGCGCCACCACGAAATACGTGTCGTGATAGACGCGATCGGCGCCCGCTTGGCTCAACATGATCCCGGTCACACCGCCGAAGGTGAAGAGGAAAATGTAGCCGATCGCCCAGAGCATCGGCGTGCGGAAGCTGATCGAGCCGCCCCACATCGTGGCGATCCACGAGAACACTTTGATCCCGGTGGGCACCGCGATCGTCATGGTCGCCAGCATGAAATACATCTGCGCGTTCAGCGTCAGGCCGGAGGTGTACATGTGGTGCGCCCACACGACAAAGCCGAGAATGCCGATCGACGCCATCGCCCAAACCATCCCGAGATAGCCGAAAATCGGCTTGCGGCTGAAGGTGGACACCACTTGGCTGATGATACCGAATGACGGGAGGATCAGCAAATACACCTCAGGATGCCCGAAGAACCAAAAGATGTGCTGGTAGAGCACCGGGTCGCCACCCTGCGCGGCGTTGAAGAAATCGGTGCCGAAATGCCGGTCGGTCAGCAGCATGGTGATCGCACCGGCCAACACGGGCAGGGACAGCACAATCAGCCAGGCCGTGATGTAAATCGACCAGGCGAACAGCGGCACTTTGTACATGGTCATGCCGGGCGCGCGCATGTTCAGGAAAGTGGCGATGATATTAATCGCCCCGAGGATCGATGACGCGCCGGAGACGTGGATCGCGAAGATCAGGAAGTCCATGGAGATGTCAGGACTGCCCTCTGTCGAGAGCGGCGCATACATCACCCAGCCCACGCCGACGCCTTCGCCGACAAACACGGACATCAGCGCAAAGATGGTCCCGACCACATAGAGCCAGTAGCTGAGGTTGTTCAGGCGCGGAAACGCCATATCCGGCGCGCCGAGCTGGAGCGGCATGAAGTAGTTTCCGAAGCCGCCGAACAACGCCGGGATCACCACGAAGAACATCATCAACACGCCGTGGCCCGTGATCATCACGTTCCACAAATGTCCGTCGGGCGCGCCATCGGGCGTCAGCATGTACTGAACGCCCGGCTCCATCAGCTCAAGCCGCATGTAGCCCGTGAACAGCACCGAGATCAGGCCCGCCAAGCCGGCCGTGATCAGATACAAAATGCCGATATCTTTGTGGTTGGTAGAGCAGAGCCACCGCGTGAAAAAGCTGCGATGATCTTCGTGTTCCAGATGCGCCGTCGCTTCGGCCATGAAAGCTCTCCTGCCCTCGCTAGGACGGTTCGCAGCGAACGCGTCCGTTGCTGTATCGCACCAAACCCCTAAACCTCTGACGTATCGTCCGTCTAGAGTTTCAATAAAATACTGACGCGATCGCCAGAGCACGTTGCGCGCCGGGCGACGATCCCCGCCCCGATCCAGGGTTAGTTGCTGATCACCGCGTTGAGATTTCCTGAATGTCGCGCGTATCAGGATGCGCGCCACCAACGGCTCCCGACCGTGTCAGGAGCCCACCGCGCCCGCATCGAACGCGGCGAATACCGGCTCGAACCATTTGAGCAGCGCGGCGTCCACATCCGTCATTGTCGCAGGCACGCCCAAATCCACCAGGCTGGTCACGCCGTGCTCGGCGATGCCGCAGGGGGTGATGCCGTCATAATGGCTGAGATCAGGCTCCACATTGATCGAGACGCCATGGGAGCTGATCCATCGCCTCATCTGCACGCCGATGGCGGCGATCTTATCCTCGCGCTGGGGCGCGTTGCGGTCGGTCCGCCGAACCCACACGCCAACCCGGCCCGCGCGGCGCTCGCCTTGGACGCCAAACTCGGAGAGCGCGCGGATCACCCACTCCTCCAAGCTCCACACATAGGCGCGCACGTCCTTCCGCCGCTCCGCCAGATTGAGCATGACATAGCCGACCCGCTGGCCGGGCCCGTGATAAGTGTAGCGCCCACCGCGACGCGTGGCGTGGACGGGGAAGCGCTCCGGCTCGCGGAGCTCAGAAGGATCGGCGCTGGCCCCGGCGGTGTAGAGCGGCGGATGCTCCAGGAGCCAGACCAGCTCTTCCGCCCGCCCCGCCGCCATCTCAGCGCTTCGAGCGGCCATCTCGGCCTCCGCGGCGGCGTAGTCGACCAGCGCATCTTCAATCCGCCACTGCACAGCACGGGCCCTTCCGAACGATAAATCGCGCGCCGCCTGCAGAGGGCGCATTCGAGCCCCTATACAAGGGCCGCGGCCTTTGCTACGTCCGCGCGCTCTGATGCGGTCGTGGCGGAATTGGTAGACGC
Source organism: Pseudomonadota bacterium (assembly GCA_039198535.1). GTDB lineage: Bacteria > Pseudomonadota > Alphaproteobacteria > Rhodobacterales > Rhodobacteraceae > JALEGB01. The sequence continues at coordinate 18,485 of JBCCTM010000003.1, read as the reverse complement.
GCAGCGTTGAGGTCGCTGTCCGGTAACACGGGTGGAAGTTCGAGTCTTCTCGACCGCACCAACGGCGTTTCGCGCAGCGAAACGCCGGAAGATGTATCCGAAAAGCGCAGGGCGGCAGGCGTTTGCTTGCAAACGTCGAGAGCCCCCGAGGTCGACCCTTCTCTGACAAGGCGCGCCACCGTCATTGCGCGGAGCGCTTATGCCTCAAGCGCTGCTCGGTCTTTTCGTGTCTCGCGACAGTCGGCTTCGCGGACACCGCCCACGGTGGGGCCTGACCGGCCGGCACGCGATCCCGCACTTACTCTGCCCGGGGGGAGCCACGGCGATACGCGGAGCGCTGCGCCGTATTTCACGGCTGGCCCCGGGCGTCGTCACGCCGATGAGCGCCGCGCTGGCTCTGGGCGGGACGACGCGCCCTACGAATGACACAACGCCGTCTGCTGCTCTGTATTCGCCGAAGCGCGCGGGGTCGAATGTCCCGCCCTCATCGGTAGCTCAAGCAGCGGTGAGGAGCTCAAGCATGATACGGATAGTCCTGGCGGCGGTCGCGCTCCTCTTCGCCTCATCTTCAATGGCTGCGGCCGATATTAAACGCGGCTGTTCGGGGACCATATCGGCGCTCATCGCCGGCACGAAGACGCAAATCGCCGAGTTGGACGCGAGCGGTTTTTGTAAAAACAAGAGAAAAGCAGACAATTGTCGCGCCCAGGCTCGGTCAATGATCGAAGCCTGCGCCCAAGCGATGTGGAACGATCGCTGGGATCATCGCATTTCACCGGTATGTTTGCAAAAGCCGGACGCGCCGCGTCGCGGCGTCAATTACTTTCGCTGGACGCAAGTGATTGAAGGTCTGCCGAATGGCCAGGGCAGCCTGAAAGACCGCATTGAATACAATACCTGCTGCCTCGGAAACCGGGGACCGGGGAACTTCCTGGTCAACCTCTCCTGGTTCGCGAGAGGCGATCGGGGCTGCTCCAGGGGCGGCCTGATCTATGAAGGATATGAGGTGAACTGCCGGCAGATGCGCCAGGCGGGATTATGCGGCGCGCCTCGCCGCACAAGCGGCCGCTGACGATGTAATGGCGGCAGGCGCTTGCGCGACCGGCTAAGCGTCGCATAAGGAAATTTTGAGCGCGCATGGCGTCTGCTTTGAACGCGCTGAAGCCCGAGGCGCGGACCCCTGCCGCATGAGACTGCTTGTCGCGACAGACGCCTGGTCTCCGCAGGTCAACGGCGTAGTGCGAACGCTGAGCGCGCTTCGCGTTGAGTTGACGGCGCTCGGCCATGACGTCCAAATTCTGTCGCCCGAGGGTCATCGCTCCGTTCCCTTACCCACCTATGCCGAAATCCGCGTCTCAGTGGCGACCCCCGGTCAAATCGCGCGTCGCCTCGACGCCATCGCGCCGCCCTATATCCATATCGCCACCGAGGGTCCGATCGGCTTGTGGACGCGACGGTGGTGCGTGAGGAACGGCCGTGATTTTACGACGTCCTTTCATACGCGTTTTCCTGAATATATCCGCGCGCGCCTGCCCATCCCCATTTCCACAACTTATCGGTACTTGGCGTGGTTTCATAACGCCGGACGGGCGGTCATGGCGTCGACCGAAGCCATGGCCAAAGAACTCAACGCGCGAAATTTCAAAAACGTCGTCCGCTGGATCGCGTCGATCGCCATGACGACGATTCCGTCGCCAAGGGCCGGGTCGCGCTTGCAGGCGCGAACCATTCACACCGCGGGATGCGGGGGAGGGAGACGGGGATGCGGATCAAGGTCCGCCTGAGCTCGCCTATGCCTGCTGCGGCTTGTTTTCACAGGCCCATTTCACCACCGTCTTCCGCAAGCACTTCGGCACGACCCCAGGCGCGTTCCGCAGCGCCATGGCGTAACGGCTCGGTCAGTGGAGATCGCGGCTCATTACAAATGCGTCGACGCGGCCGCCCGCGGGATGCGCGAAGGCCCGGGGCAAACGGCCGACGGTTGCAAACCCAAGGGAAACCCACAGGCGCAACGCGCGGTGGTTGCTGGCGATGACAAAATTGAACTGCATCGCCGAATAGCCCGCCCCCCGAGCCTCTATGAAGGAGTGCTCGGCCATGCGACGCGCCACGCCCCGCCCCTGCGCGTACCGGGCGACCACATATCCGCAATTGCAGACATGGGCGCCCCCGCCGCCATTGTTGGCGCGCAAATAGTAAGTGCCCTGCGCGCGGCCGCCGGATCGCGCGAGATAGGTTCGATGACCGGGCGCGAGCCAATAGGCCAGCGCGTCCTCACGCGCGATGTCGCGGTCGATCGGGTAGGTCTCGCCGGCGCGGAACACGGGCTCCAGCATCGCCCATAAGGCGTCCCCGTCCGCCTGCGTGGCGGTTTGGATGTCCATGGCGTCGAAGCTCATCGTGGTCGCGGTCCCCACAACGTCGTCTCAGACGCGTGCGCGGCGCGCAATGGTGGGCCGTCCCTTTCGCCAAGCCGGGTCGCATTCGCGAAGAGACTTTGCACGAGAGGCTTCCCGGCAGCCGGCCCTCGGCGTCACAAGCTGCGCTTCACGCCCGTTAACGACCCTCTCCGCTTGACCCAAGACGTCCCAGGACAGACGGTTAGATACGCCTCTAAGGCGCGAGCGCGATGGGGAGGCGCTTGCACGATCCGTAGGGGCGATCGCGTCAGACCGGACGCGGCGACTTGGATCGAGCGACGTTCATTGGGGGACCAGGCTGTGGCGGACGGGGGAGCCGGCGGCGGTGAGGCCAGGAACGCGTCTGAGGGCGCTGCAGGCGGGTCCTCTGCGGGAGCGGCCTCGGCGCAATCGAGTGCGCCCAAGCCGCCAACGCCGTGCAAGCCGCTGCCCTTCACCGATGGGCTCGGCCCGATCCTTCTTGGCGTCCTTTGGCTGATCCCAGCGTTCGCCTCTTACACTTGGGTGTCCTACCTGGCGGCGGCCACCTCGCTCTACACGCCGGATCTCTCCAGCCCGTTCTTCATCCTCATGCTCGACGAACGCCGCAGCGTGGTGCTGCAGAATGTGGCGCTGCCGATCATCCTGTGCGCCGGTCTCGCCCGGGCGGCCCTGCCCTACGCCGCGGGACGCGACGGGTTGGCGCTGCGGTTCTGGGGGCGGCAAGCCTTCTGGCTGCTGGCGGCGGCCCTCATGGGCTGGCTCGCGCTCTCCGCCTCTCTCGCCATCCCAGGCCTCTGGCCGGATCCGATCCAGATGCGGCCCGCGCCGCCCGGAGACTTCGCGGTCGAAGGCGGGCTCGCCCCCGTGCAAGTGACGCCGCCCGATCTGCTCTGGGCGGACTTCGCGCTGATCGCCATGGTCTATGCCGCGTTCATGCTGTTCGCGGTTCAGATCCTCGCGACATTGGCGGCGGGATGGCGCACGCTCCGAGGGCCGGCGGCGCTAGCCATGGGCGTCGCGGCGGTGATCGCCCTGGGCGCGTTGCCGGATGATCTGCGCCACCAATGGACCGATCTGCGCATCGCGCTCGGGGGCCAGGAAACCGGTCAGCAGGCCGCGGCGGCGACGCCCTCCTTTGAGGACGACGCCGAACCCCGCGCCGCGCCGCGCCGCGATGGGCTTTATTACGTATTCGACCAGATCACGCCCACCGCCATGGATTTCGTGATGATCGCGGCGATTTGGGCGGTGCTGAGCGCGGCGGCTTTGAAGGCGGTCGGCGGCGCGCTGCGCCTGCGCTGGCTTGGCGACGCCTCGATCCTGGCGTTCGCCGCGGGGGCCGCCTTGACGCTCGCCAATGTCGGCTTCGCCTCCGATGGCGACATGACCTTTTGGCTCCGCCTCGCCGCCATCGCCTGCGTCGCGCCGCTGCTGGCGCTGCCGGTGATGTGGATCGCCTCGCTCTGGCCGCGCGGCGCGCAGCGCGGAACGCCGGCCTTTTGGGCGCTGGCCGCGGCCGCCCCCAGCGCCGTCGCGCTGCTCGGCACACCCCTCGCCGCCTGGGCGAGCGCCTTCCCGCCGACCACGCTCGAATTCTGGAGCATGGTGTTCAATCTGCCGAACGCGGTGTTGATCACGCTGGTGCTGTTTGCGGGGTGGTACGCTTTCCAACACGCCATGACCGGGCGCGAGACCCACCGGCTCTGGAGCGTCGCCCATCTCGCCGTGGCGTTCGGATCCACGGCGGTGGCTGTGGGCGGCGTGTTCCTGATCACTCAATTCGGGGAGGAGGCTGTGTTTGGCGGCTTCGCTCCGGCCGAATGCCTCGACCAGACACAGCTCGGGCAGTTCTCCGGCCCTTGTGGGTCGTTCCAGATCATCGCCGTCAGTCTCCTCGCGCTCTACTTTCTCGGAGACTGGATCATTTTCGCTTTGGGCCTGGCGCTGGCCCGGGCCCGCGCCTGGAGCCGGTTCGACCCGACACCCGACGGCGCGCTGGCGCGCTCGGCCGCCGCGCCCAGCGCCTTCGAAGGCGAAACGCTGTTCGCTGGCGAGGATGAGACCGCGGCCCCAGAGCCGGCCACGGGATCAGACGCCCAGGCGGCGGCCCCGCGGGCTCCGGTTGACGCCTCGGCGCACGAGGAAAACAAAAACGCCACCTGAAGCGGGGGCTTCAGATGGCGCTTGTTACGACGCTTGGTCTGGTTCAGACCGCGTGCGTCTTACTTTTGGGCGACCGCGCTCCGATAGATTTTCTTGTGGCCGGCGGGAACCGCCTGGGCGTTCTTCGCGGCCTCTTCGCCATCGTAGGACACGCCGCGATACTTCAGGCCGCTCGCATGCTGATGGGCGTTCTTCGGCTTCTGAGCGCTGTCGTAGGACACACCACGATAAGTCAGTTTCGTCATCACGATCTCTCCTTCAGTGGCCGCCGCGTCGCAGCGGGCTTGGTACCGGGGAGGCGGCGTCTCGTCACCGCCTCGATGTCTGCAATATGCACATCATGTGTAACTTCCGCAAGAGCTTTCAGAATGCCGCGTCGACTTTTTTTCGGCTGCGCCCTACGGTCTGGCGAAGAGATTGAAAAATCAGCGCGAACCGAGGGGCCGCACCCATGGAAAAGCTCGACCAACGCATCCAGCTGGTCGCCTCTCGGCAATTTAATGAGGTCGTGGACGCCTGGCGGCGGGACCAAGCGGATCTGCCGTCGCGCTCCGAGGCGATCCGGCGCTTGGTGCATCTCGGCTTGGAGGCAGAGAGGGAGGCGCCCATGCGCATGATCACCGCCATCATTCGGCCCGGGCGCTACACAGAGGTGCGGGACGCGCTCTCGGAGCTCGGCGTACAGGGCCTGACCGTGACAGAGGTGCGCGGCTTCGGCCGGCAGCGGGGGCGGACGGAGTTCTACCGCGGCGCGGAGTATGAGATCGCCGAGACGCCGAAATTGCGGATCGACGTGGTGGTGCCGTCGGGCTTGGAGGAGGCGGCGCTCGACGCCATCAGCGAGGCTGCGCGCACCGGCAAGACGGGCGACGGCATGGTGTTCACGGGCCCGGTCACCGGCGCCCGCCGGATCCGCACGGGCGAGGAGAAAGACGACGCGCTGCGCTGAGACGGCGCCATGCCGCGACGGAGCCGGCGAGGCGCCCCCGAACCGGGGCGCGCAAAGCGAGGCCGCGCAGCTCGGGGCCCGGCGCCGACGACGGAACATGACGCCCAGGCGCGCGGGATAGCGCGCAGCGGGCCGCCCGAGCGGCGCGAGGAGATCTGCGCGCTCTGCGAGAGGCCGATCCCGCCCCACGCCCGCCAGAGCCGGCATCATCTCACGCCCAAGCTGCGGGGCGGTTCGCAAGGCCCCACTGTCAGGCTCCATCAGATCTGCCACAATGAGATCCACGCGGCGCTCACGGAAACGGAGCTCGCCCGCGACTATGCCGACCCAGAGCGCCTGCGCGCCCATCCGCGCCTCGCGCGTTTCATCGCTTGGATCGCGAACAAGCCGCCCGATTTCCACGGCCGCAGCCTGACCTCGCTGCGTCGCCGCCGAAAACGCTAGGGTCGGCCTACGGTCACGCCGCGACGCCGCGCATGAACACCGCAACGCAGTCTCGCGCCCAAGCGCGCGGCTTGGCGAAAGGCCGCGCCACCGCGCCCATCATCATCTCCACCATGGGCACGCCCTCCCACATGCCGAGAAGCTGGCGCGCCATCTCATCCGGGTAGCGCCCGGCGCTGATATACCCCCGCTCGACGCCTTGCCTGAGCAACGCGCTCATATGATCCAAGGTGCGCGCATAGGCGGCGCGGTAGAACACGCGGGCGATCTCTGGGTTCTCCCGCGCTTCTTCATTCATAAGTTGGGTGAATCGGATCACATCCGGACGGTTGAGGAATGACATCAACCGCTCGCCATAGCCGCTGAGCTCCGACTGGAGCGCGTCGAAACTCTCGATTTGAGGCGTCCGCCGCGCCTCGAAATGCGCGGCCTCCGCTTCCGTCACCGCCTTCAGCAGCGCCGCCTTATTGGGAAAATGCTTGTAAAGCGATGATTTGGATACGCTGGCTTCCCGCGCGATCATGTCCGTCGAGACATTCTGGAAGCCATGCTCAAAGAACAGCGCTCGACCCGCCTTCAAGATGCGTTCTGCGGAGGATCCCTGCGGTTGAGCCATTGAAATACTTCCACAATCCGATGCGGAACACGCCGCCATCGCCTGCAGCCTAACACAGCCGGCTTGCCTTTTGGCAGGCCCAGGATAGGTACTGAATAGTATCGTACGATACCGTACTGTATTGTGGCGCGCGCTGGCGATGCCGATGGAGGGCGATGATGACGGCGGATTATTCTGAACAGCTGGGGCGGCGGCTCGCGGCCTGGTCGATCGGCGCGCGCTGGCTGCTGCTGCCGATCCTCACGGCGCTCTGCATCGCCGTGGGCTCCGGCGCGGCCACGCTAAACTTCGCCAGCGACTATCGAGTGTTCTTCGGGGCTGAGAACCCGGATTTGATCGCCAACGACAACGCGGAAGGGGCGTTCGGTAAGCCCGACAACATCGCCTTCGTCGTGATCCCGGAACAGGGCTCGATCTACACGGCCGAGACGCTCACCGCCGTACATCGGCTGACCGATCTCGCCTGGCGCCTGCCTTTCGTCTCCCGCGTGGACAGCCTCACCAACTTCCAAAACACGGTCGGCGTCGGCGATGATTTGATCGTCGAAGATCTGCTGCTCGATCCCAACACGCTCTCGCCGGAGCGGATCGCCGGGATCCGCGCCGTCGCCGAAAGCGAGCCGTTGATCGACGGCTTCGTCACCTCCCGAGACGGCGCGGCGACCGTGGTGAGCGCGACGCTGCAATTGCCCGGCGACACGCCCAATGTGGCGAGCGCCGCGCAGGCGGAGGCGCGCGAGATCCGAGCGCAACTCCTGCAGGAGGTCGACGGGCTCGAGATCCACATCACCGGCGTCGCCAGCCTCTCCGCCGCCTTTGAAGAAGCCGGCCTCCGAGACAGCTCAACGCTGATCCCTGCGGTCTATGCGTTCATCCTCGTGGTGATCTTGTTGGCGCTCCGATCGGTGAGCGCGGTGTTCGCCGCGCTGAGCTTGATCTTGCTCGCCACGTTCGTCGGCATGGGCGTGGGCGGCCTCGGGGGCGTGCAACTCACGCCGATCTCACTGGCCGCGCCCACCATCATCCTGACCATCGCCGTCGCCGACGCCATCCATGTGATTTCCGGCGTGCGCGCGGAGATGCGCGCCGGTCAAAGCCAGCGGGAGGCGGTGATCCAAGGTACGGCGCTGAACTTCGCGCCAATCGGCATCACCTCGCTCACGACGGTGATCGGCTTTCTCACGCTGACTTTTTCCGACAGCCCGCCGTTTCATCACCTCGGGATCATGTGCGCCGCCGGCATCGCCGCCGCGTGGCTCTTGTCGGTGACTTTCCTGCCCGCCCTGCTCTCCGCGCTTCCTCTCCGCTTCGGCCGTGGCCCTGCGGAAGCCGCGAATCCCATGACCGCGCTGGCGGATTGGGTGATCGCTCGCCCCCGCGGGGTCGCGGGCGGGGCCGTCACGGCGTGCCTTGCGGCGATGGCGTTCATCCCGAGCCTGACCATCAATGATCAATGGTCGCAGTATTTCGACGAGAGCTTGGAATTCCGCCAAGCCATCGACGCGGCCGATCCCTATTTCGGCGGCGATGCGGTGGAGTTCGTGCTCGATCCAGGCGCGCCCGGCGCGGTGACCGAGCCGCGGTTCTTGAACACCGTCGACGCTTTCGCCGCCTGGCTGCGCACGCGCGACGCCGAGGTCGCCCATGTGTTCGCGCTGTCGGACGTTATGAAGCGTGTGAACCGGAACCTGAACGGCGATGATCCCGCCTTCCACGCGATCCCGGAGGATCGCCGGCTCGCCAGCCAATACCTCCTGGTCTACGAGCTCTCCCTGCCCTACGGCCTGGACCTCAACAATCGCGTGGATATCGACCGCCAGGCCACCCGCGTCACCGCGTCGATGAAAGATATCTCCACCGCGCAGACGCGGGCTTTCCTCGAGGACGCGCGACGCTGGTTTGCGGAGAACGGCGGCGGCTATCAGCTCGACATCACAGGCTCCAAGGTCCTGTTCGCCTTCGTGGCGGAGCGCAATATCGAGGCGGTCTTCGACGGCGCGCTTTACCTCATCGTCGCGATTTTCGCGATCCTGAGCCTCACCTTCCGCTCGATCGGCGTCGGCTTGGTGAGCCTGATCCCGAACGCCCTGCCGCTGCTCACCGCCTTCGGCGTCTGGGCGCTGCTGGTGGGCGTCGTCGGCTTCTCGGTGGCCGCCGTGGGCGCTGTCGCCGTCGGGCTAATCGTCGACTATACCGTGCATTTTCTGTCGAAATACTTCCGCGCCCGAAAGTCAAAAGGCGCAAGTGTCGAAGAAGCGGTGCGCTATGCCTTTGAGACCGCCGGTGTGGCGATCTTTTTGACGACGCTGATCTTGGTCGCCGGCTTCTCCATCCTGCTCACCTCGAGCTTCAAGTTGAACGCCGACCTGGGCCTGCTCACGGCGACGGCGGTGATCTTGGCCATGGCGATCAATTTCACGCTGTTGCCGGCGCTGTTTCTTCTCGCCGAGCGCTGGCGCCAACGCCGCGCGTCCGGCGCGCGCGCCCCCTCCACCCCCCCTTTGTGAAAGGAGACCTCCCATGAGAGCTTCAAGCTTAGCCGCCACGCTAATCGCGGGCATGACCCCGACCCTCGCTCTGGCGGACGCGGCGCTCACCTCCGCCGATCCCAAGGAGCGCGGCTATGCGATCGCCGCGCGATCCGACGCGACCGACGCGGGCTTCGGCGCCTCCTCGGTGCGTCTCGCCATGACGCTGACCGACCCGCGGGGTCGGAAGACCACGCGCGAGCTGCAGATCGACACGCTGGAGAAAAGCGGCGAGGGGGATGGCGACTGGTCCGTCACGCGCTTCTTCTCGCCGCCGGATGTGGAAGGAACGGCGCTCCTCTCTCAAGCGCGGATCCTGGACAGCGACAATCAGTGGCTATACCTGCCGGCGCTCCGTCGCACGAAGCGCATCTCCTCGGCCAATAAATCTGGCCCTTTCGTGGGATCTGAATTCGCTTTCGAAGACCTGACCGCCAGCGAGCTCGGAAAATACGAATACATCTATCTCGGCACGGAGACGCTGGGAGACGGGACCGAGGTCGACAAACTGCAATGCAACCCGCTTTACGAGCGCTCCGGCTACACCAAGCTGCACTGTTTCTTCGACACAGAGACCTTTCAAGCCCGCCGGCTGGAGTTCTTCGACCGCGGCGGACGGCTTCTCAAGACCCTCGATCTGCAGGCGTATCGTCAATATCCAGGCGGGTATCACCGATCGCACCGGCAGACGATGCAGAACCATCTCACCGGCAAATCGACCACGCTCACCTTCGAGGATTTTGACTTCGGCGTGCGGCTCAGCCGGCGGGATTTCGAGCCCGCGGCGCTGGCGGACTTCTGAGGAGGCTCGCCATGACCCGCAGCGCCCACTCGATCTTCATCGTCAGCTTCGCCGCCGCGTTCACCCAAGCGCCGGCGCATTCTCAATCGGTCCGCGTCACCCCAGAGATCGCCATTGAGAGCCGCGTCTTCGCGCAAGATCCGCAATTCGACGGGCAACTCGACGCCTTCCAAGCGGCGCTGATCCTCTCCGGCGATCTGCGCTGGACCAGCCGAGACCGCCAGACGCGGGTGCGCGTCGAGCCCTATCTGCGCCTCGACGCCGAAGACCGGGAGCGCAGCTATGGCGACATCCGCGAGGCGAGCCTCGGCCGCCGCTTCAGCGATTGGGATGTGCTGTTTGGCGTAACGCAAGAATTCTGGGGCGTGGCGGAGTCCCGCAATGTGGTCGACATTATTAACCAGTTCGACACGGTCGAAGATTTCGATCAGGGCGAGAAACTAGGCCAGCCCGCGCTCAGACTGGGCCGGCGCACCGCGATCGGCCGGTTTGATGCCTATTACCTCCCCTTCTTCAGACAGCAGCGCGCCCCGGGCCGGGTCGGCCGCGTGCGCCAAGATCCGCGCCTGGACACCGACGACGTCGCCTTCGAGCGCGGCGGCGGGCGTTGGGCCGGCGATGTGGCGCTGCGCTACACGCATACCGCCGGGCGCTTCGACATCGGCCTCCACGCCTTCCGCGGGACCAGTCGCGCGCCACTCCTGGTTCCTCGTTTTGGCCCTGGCGGCGAGATCGACCGGTTTACGCCGTTCTATCAGCGGCTCACCCAGGGCGGCGTGGATTTGCAATTCACCGAAGGACCGTGGCTTCTGAAGGTGGAGGCGGTTGGCCTTGGCCTCGGCGATGAGCGGATCGTCTCGGCGGTCGCCGGGTTTGAGTACACGTTCTTCGACGTTTCAGGCTCCGGCGCGGATGTGGGTCTGATCGGCGAGTATCTCTACGACAGCCGAGAAGCGCTTACGGCGCCGCCCACGCCGTTCGACAATGACGCGTTCTTGGGGACGCGGGTCACCCTCAACGACACCCAAGACACCGAGCTGTTGGCCGGCGCGATCATCGACGGCGAGACGCGCGCGGTGATCGGGACGGTCGAATTGCAAACGCGCCTCGGCGAGGCGACGTTGCTGGAGCTCGAAGGCCGCTATTTCGACGGCTCCGGCGATCCGCTGCTCGATCCGTTTAATCGCGATAGCCATCTAACGCTGCGACTGACTCGGTATTTCTGATCGCCTTGGTTAGTCTGCGCGGCCCGGCCCCCGGTAAGCCGGCGAGCAGAAGGAGGAGGCGGCCATGGATCAGGCGACAGGAGCGACCCAGGAGGCTGGAGACGCCGGCGGGGCCGGGGGCGAAACGCTCACCGCGGGGCCGATCCGAGAATTCAAAATCGACGTGCCCGAGGCCGAGATCGATGATTTGCGCCGCCGCCTCGCCGCTACGCGGTGGCCGGAGAAAGAGCCCGTCGACAATTGGTCCCAAGGCGCGCCGCTCGCCCTGGTGAAAGAGTTCTGCGCCTATTGGGAGCATGACCATGATTGGCGCGCGGTGGAGCGGGAGCTGAACGCCGCGGCGGGCGGGCTGGTGGAGATCGACGGGCTCGACATCCATTTTTTGCATGTCCGCTCGCCCCATGCGGAGGCCACGCCGCTGCTTTTGGCCCATGGCTGGCCAGGGTCCGTGGTGGAGTTCCTCGATGCGATCCCGCGCCTGACCGATCCCACCGCCCATGGCGGGTCGGCCGAGGACGCGTTCCACGTGATCGCGCTCGCCATGCCCGGCTACGGCTTTTCCGGCAAACCCGCTGAGACGGGCTGGGGCCTTGAACGCTTTGCGGATGTGTTCGCCGCGCTGATGGCGCGATTGGGCTATGCGGAATATTTGGCGCAGGGCGGCGATTGGGGATCCGAGGTGGTGATGCTGCTGCTCGACCGCCACCCCAAGGCGTGCCTCGGCGCGCACCTCAATCTCGTGTCCTGCCGCCCGCCGAAGGAAGTGCTGGAGAACCCGACCGAGTATGAGGCCGGCGAGCTCGCGCGCCTGGCCAAGTATCAAAAGCGCGAACGGGGCTACATGATCCAGCAAGGCACCAAGCCCCAGACGCTGGGCTATGGATTGGTGGACTCGCCCGCCGGCCAAGCCGCCTGGATCTACGAGAAATTTCTCACCTGGTCCGATGGCGCCGTGAAGCGGCCCGAAGAGGCCTTCAACCGGGATCGGCTGCTCGACAACATTGCGCTCTATTGGTTCACCGCCTCCGCCGCCTCCTCGGCCCGGCTCTATTGGGAGAGCATTCGCAGCTCAGGGCGACAGGATGTGCTCGGGCCCGTCGCCTGCTCCATCTTCCCCGGGGAGATCCAGCGGCCGACCCGGCGTTGGGCGGAAAGCCGCTTCAAGACCATCCGGCATTGGAGCACGCCGAAGAAAGGCGGGCATTTCGCAGCGCTGGAGCAGCCGGAGATCTTCGTCGACGAGGTGCGCGCCGCGGGACGGGTTCTCTGGCCGAGCTGATCCGCGACGGGGCGGCGCGGCTCAAGACAGGCCGCGTTGGCCCATCTCCAGAAATTTGCGCCGCCGGTCCGCCTTCACATCGGCCGGGCCCATCCCGTCGAAGGCGGCGAGGGCGTCCTCGACGGCGTCGCCCACCGTGGCGATCGCCGCTTTGGGGTCGCGCTGGGCCCCGCCCACCGGCTCTTCGGCCACCGCGTCCACGACGCCCAGGGTCAGCAGATCCTGCGCGGTGAGGCGCAGCGCGGCCGCGGCCTCTTGCGCCTTATTTGCGCTCTTCCAGAGGATCGAAGCGCAGCCCTCGGGGGAAATGACGGAGTAAACCGAGTGCTCTAGCATCAGGATACGGTTGGCCGTCGCCAGCGCCACGGCGCCGCCGGAGCCACCCTCGCCGATCACCACTGCAATGATCGGCGTCCCGAGGGACAGGCACTTCTCGGTGGAGCGGGCGATGGCCTCGGCTTGGCCGCGCTCTTCGGCCCCCTTGCCAGGATACGCGCCCGGCGTGTCCACGAAGGTCAGCACGGGCAGTTGGAAGCGCTCGGCCAGGTCCATCAGTCGGATCGCCTTGCGATAGCCCTCGGGCCGCGCCATGCCGAAATTCCGGTGTAGGCGGCTCTCGGTGTCATGGCCCTTCTCTTGGCCGATCACCATGACAGGTCGGTTGCGGAACCGCGCCAGGCCGCCGATGACCGAATGGTCCTCCGCAAAGCCGCGATCGCCCGCCAGCGGCGTGAACTCATCGAGCAGCCCATCGGCGTAGGCCTGCATATGCGGACGATCGGGATGCCGAGCGATCAGGCAGCGCTGCCAGGGGGTGAGTTTGCCATAGAGATCCGCCAACTGCGCCTGGGCCTTCGTCTCCAGGCGTTGCACTTCATCAGCGAGGTCGAGTTTGGGATCGTCCCGCGCCAGCGCGCGCAACTCCTCCGCCTTGCCCTCAAGCTCAGCGACGCCCTTTTCAAACTCCAGATACTGCATCCCGCCCGCTTCCCGCCTCCCCTATCAATCGATTGCGCCCGCGCGCCGCACACCGCTCTTCGCCGGCCATATCGCGGCCGACGTCGGCTCGCCAGTGGATATGGAGGCGCAGCGGCCAGCGCGCCAGGCATGAAAAAGGCCCCTTCCGCACTGCGAAAGAGGCCAGATGTCGAGGGTGTGGGGCGAGGGACGCCGAGGCGCCCCTCGCCTTATCCGCAGATCAAGATCAGCTGGTCATGGCCGTCTTGCTGAACTCCGGATAGGCCTCCATGCCGATCTCGGCGTTGTCGAGGCCGGCCAGTTCGTCTTCTTCACGCGCCCTGATCCCGATGGTCACCGCAAGGATACCCCAGATCACCAAGCTGGTGACGAACACGAAGGCGCAGATCGCAAACGTGCCGATGGCCTGCACGACATAGCTGGCGTCGCCATTGGACAGCGGCACGATCAACGTGCCCCAGATGCCCGCAAACAGGTGCACCGGGATCGCGCCAACCACGTCGTCAACCCGAAGGCTGTCGAGCAACGGCACGGTGAACACGACGATCACGCCACCCACGGCGCCGATGCCAAGCGACATCCACACCGGCGGAGCCAGCGGCTCGGCGGTGATGGAGACCAGGCCCGCCAGAGCGCCGTTCAGCACCATGGTCAGATCGACCTTACCATACAGCAGCTGGGTCAGGACCGCCGCGGCGATCGCGCCCGCCGCTGCGGCGGCGTTGGTGTTCACGAAGATCCGGCTCACATCAGAGGCGTCGCCAATCGTGCCCATGGCCAGCTGAGAGCCGCCATTGAAGCCGAACCAGCCGAGCCACAGGATGAACGTGCCGAGTGTCGCCAACGGCAGCGATGAACCCGGCATGGGCTGCACGCGGCCATCTTTGAACTTGCCAATACGCGAGCCAAGCAGGATCGCGCCGGCCAGCGCCGCGCTTCCGCCAGCCGCGTGCACCAACGTGGAGCCCGCGAAGTCGGAGAAGCCCATGTCGTCGAGCCAGCCGCCGCCCCACTCCCAGGACGCTTCGATCGGGTAGATGAAGCCGGTCAGGAACGCGACGAAGATCAGGAACGGCCAAAGCTTCACACGCTCCGCAACCGTGCCGGACACGATCGACGCCGTGGTGGCGCAGAACATCAGCTGGAAGAAGAAGTCCGAGGCGACCGAATAGCCGTCATCGGCGCTTCCGCCCCCGACAGCTTGCGTCTCATAGATGCCAGCGAAGCTGCCAACATAGTCTAAGACGACCCAGCCATCATCGCCCGGATACATGACATTGTAGCCGACCACGTAGAACATCGCGCTGGCGATGGAGAACAGCAGGATGTTTTTGGTGCACTGCATCGCCACGTTTTTGGAACGGACCAAGCCCGCTTCCAGCATGGCGAAGCCTGCGGCCATCCACATCACGAGGAAGCCGCCGATCAAGAATAGCAAGGTATTCATGATGTAGGCGGTTTCCGCCGACGCCGCCGCGACGGCCGCTTCGATCGGATCAGCGTCCTGCGCGAAGCCCGTCGCCGGCGCCGCCACCACGGCGGCGGCGATCGCCGCTGTTAATAAGTGTTTGTTCCACTTCATCTCACTCACCTCCATGTGGCGTTTTCGCCTTCGCTGGGGACTGTGCCTCAAGCGCCGCCGCACGCGGCGCGCGCCCGAGAATGACATGACCGACACCAGGGAGCGGGGCGATCAGCCTCGCAGATCCCAGCGTTGATCGAATGGTCTGCGACGCGCGCGCCGGACGATTACAGCGCATCTTCATCGCGCTCATCGGTCCGCACACGGACGGCTTGTTCGACGTTTGCCACGAAGATCTTTCCGTCGCCGATCTTCCCCGTGCGCGCCGTTTTGCCGATGGTGTCCACCACCTGCTCGACCTGCGCGTCCGGGATCACCAGCTCCAGTTTGATCTTCGGGACGAAGTTCACCACGTACTCAGCGCCGCGATAAATCTCCGTATGACCGCTTTGGCGCCCATAGCCTTTCACTTCCGAGACCATGAGCCCTTGAACCCCGATCGCGGTAAGCGCTTCGCGCACCTCGTCGAGCTTGAAGGGTTTAACCACAGCGATCACCAATTTCATGAACACTCCATCGATTGCGAGTGAACCACCCACCGTGGCCGACGACTGCGCCGACCTGCCCCTGGTGCGCGTTAACGTTTCAAAAACGGGGCCAAAACCGGAAAAAATTTCAAACCGTTGTTCGCGCTAAAGTTTTTGCTATTTTGCCACAGGCGTGGCGATCTTATTTAAGCCTAAAAGTTAACCCGACGCGCTGCTCGGTGAACAAATTATCGGCAATCTTCTGACGCGCGGCCGCCCCCATCCGAGACAAAATCAAGGCATTAGCGATCCTGTCGCGCCATGGGCTTGCGGTTTGCGTATGACTGGGCAGTGTTGCAGCGGGGTAGCGCTTTCGTCGGGAAACCGGCGCGCGCGACGGCGCTAGAGGAGCGTCGCTGGGAAGGACGAAACGGCGATGGACCGGTATCGGGCGGAAAAGCCGAGAGGCGCTGTGGGCGGCGTGCTCGCGCTTGTGAGCCGAGCGGCTTACGCGGCGGCGTGGGCGATCGTGCGCTTTGGCCGCGGCGTCCTTATCACCCTCTCCGCCATCGCCGCCTGCGTCGGCGTCGCTGTGATCGGCGCGACCTGGGAGGCCCTCCGCGTCATTCCTGATGACGCCCGCGATCTTTGGAACGGGCGAGACCGCGGGTCAGTGACCGTGCTGGACCGAAATGGCGGCGTCCTCGGCGTGCGGGGCGATCAATTTCACCCGCTGTCCTTGCAGGACGCTGGCGACAATCTCCGCCAAGCGGTTCTGTCGACGGAAGATCGCCGGTTCTTCTGGCATCTCGGCGTCGACCCGATCGGCCTCGCGCGGGCGCTGATGGTCAATTGGCGGGCCGGCCGCACGGAGCAGGGCGGCAGCTCCATCACCCAACAAGTCTCAAAGCTCGCTTTTCTCACCAATGAGCGCCGGCTCGGGCGTAAACTTCGAGAAGTGCCCCTGTCGCTGGCCTTGGAATGGCGCTTCAGCAAGGCCGAGATCCTCGAGATCTATTTGAACCGCGCCTATCTCGGCGCCGGCAATTTCGGCTTCCGAGCAGCGGCGAAATTTTATTTCGAAAAAGAACCCAGGGATTTGAGCCGGGCTGAGGCGGCGCTCTTGGCGGGGCTGTTGCGCGCGCCGTCCAAATGGTCGCCGCTCTCCGACTTCGGGAGCGCGCAGGATCGCGCGCGCATCGTGCTCGACGCTATGCAGGACGCCGGCGCCATCACTGCGGAGCAACGCGCGGCGGATCTTCTCGACCTTGAGAAACTGCGCGTGCCCAAAATCTACGAGATGGCCTCCTATTTCGTCGATTGGGCCGACACCCAGGTGCCGGATGGGATCTGGGACCACGCAGAGGACGTGGAGCTGGTGACCACGCTCGATCCGGCGGCGCAGGCCTATTCGGAGCAGGCGATCGCCAATGTGTTTGGGTCAGGGCTTGTCACGCCGCGCGATTACAGCGCCGAGGCCGCCGTGGTCGTCTTGGGCACCGACGGCTCGATCCGCGCCATGGTCGGGGGGCGCGACTATGTCGAATCGCAATATAACCGCGCCGCGCAGTCGCGGCGGCAACTGGGATCGGCCTTCAAGCCCTTCGTGTACGCCGCCGCGCTCCATCATGGTGTCTCGCCCGGAGGGTCCGTGCGCGACGCGCCGATCCGGATCGGGTCCTGGAGCCCGAAGAATTACGCGGGACGATACCGGGGCACGGTTCCACTGACAGTCGCCCTCGCGAAATCCAGCAACGTCGCCTCAGTGCGTCTCAGCCAGCGCGTCGGCGTGAAGAACGTCGTCAACACCGCCGCGCGGTTCGGCTTCTCTGGCGTGATCCCGCCTTATCCCTCCGTGGCGCTCGGCGTGATCGAAACGAACCCGCTGGAAGTCGCCAGCGCCTACGCGACCATCGCCAATGGCGGCGCGCTTACGCCAGCCTTTGGCGTGACGGAGATCCGGAAACGGGATGGCGACGTGATATGGCGGCGGAAAGCGCCCCCGAAACGCCAAGCGATCTCCAGCACGGACGCCGGACACTTGGTGCGCATGATGCGCTCCGTGGTGACCCAGGGCACCGGCAGGCGGGCCAATATGGGCGAACGCGCCGTCGCCGGAAAAACCGGCACGACGCAAGATTACAAAGACGCGTGGTTTGCGGGCTTCACCGGCAATTACGTTGCGGTCGCCTGGATGGGGCGGGATGACAGCACCTCGATGAACCGCATCACCGGCGGTCGCGTTCCCGCGCAGATTTGGCGGGAGACGATGGATCCGTTGCATCTCTATCAACCCGCCGTCGCGCTGAATGAGCGATCCTTTGGCCGAACCTACTCAGCGCGGGATTTCGGGGCGGGCCAGCGCCGCGCCACGCGACGCGCCAAACCGGCGCAGACCCTCGTGCAGCGTCGAGACGCGCTGCGGCAACTGCGGTCTCAGTCTCGCCCCTCTTGGCGCACACGCCGCTCCAGCAGCATCTTTCAGAGGTTTAGGAACCGCCGCAATCGCTATGGCGACTAACCCGCCATGCGCTCAGGCGCAGTCTGCGAGATCGGACCGGTTTGCCCGCAAGGGCGCGTCCGATTGGGTCGACAGGCGGTAGCAATGCAATCCCGCGCCATGGGCGCGAAGCCAAGCGCGATCCTTGCGCCAATCTGGTTTGAGGCCGTCCACCACCGCCCAAAAACGCGCCGAATGGTTCATCTCTCGGAGATGCGCCACCTCATGGGCGGCGACGTAATCCAACACGCGGGGCGGCGCCATCACCAGCCTCCAGGAGAAGGAGAGCGCCCCGGCGCTGCTGCACGAGCCCCAACGGCTGCGCGTATCGCGGATCGAGACTTTGCTGAACGGCGCGCCGAGCTGATCGGCGTACCACGCCGCCCGGTCGGTCAGGGTCGCCCTGGCTTGCTCCTTAAGCCACAGGAGAGCCCGCCGGCCCGCGTCGGCGACGGGTCCGCCCACCTCAAGGACAGCGGCGGAGCATGGGGTCGGACGTTCGTCAAAATAGGCGGCCAGTCGCGTCGCCGCCTGTTCCGCGGCGTCATC
>JBCCTM010000002.1:0-34932 GCA_039198535.1 Pseudomonadota bacterium | reverse complement strand
GCGACGACGACCAACACAGCCCCAGGCGGCGATCCCGACCGGACAGACGACGTCCCCCCAGGGGATATCCGGCGGCGTTCCGCGGGCGTGCTGCCGTTTCAGGATCTGAAGGCGCTGATCTCAGCCGGGAAGATCGTCGCCGAGGCTAAGACCCCCATCGTTGAGGGCCAAATTCAACCGGCGAGCCTCGACCTCCGCCTCGGCGAGACGGCGTACCGGGTCCGGGCGAGCTTTTTGACCGGCGAAGACGCCTCAGTGGCGGAGCGGCTCGAAGATTTCGCCATGCACAGGGTGGATCTCGCGTCGGGAGCCGCGCTGGAGACAGGCTGCGTCTATGTGGTTCCGCTGCTGGAGAGCCTACGCCTCGATGCGAATGTCTCCGGCGTCGCCAATGCGAAGAGTTCGACGGGGCGGCTCGATCTGTTCACCCGCCTGATCACCGACCGGGGCGTCGAGTTTGACCGGGTGGAGCCTGGCTATCATGGCCCGCTCTATGCGGAGATCTCGCCCCGCACGTTTAGCGTGCTCGCCCGCACCGGGGACCGGCTGAACCAGCTTCGCCTGCGCAAGGGCGATGCGGGGTTTGGCTCCGGCGAATTGGCCGAGATCCAGGCCGAGCGTAATCTGGTGAGTGGCGCGGCGGCGGGTGATGACGGCGTGAATTTTAGCGTCGATCTTGAACCCCGCGGAGACGGACCGGTGGGCTTTCGGGCCCGGCCCAACTCAGCGATCATCGACCTCGCGAAGCTTGATCACTACGACCCGGCCGAGTTTTGGGATCCGATCCGCCCCTATCAGTTCAGACGGGGCGGCGCCCATGGCGTCATCTTGGACCCGGGCGCGTTCTACATCTTGGTCAGCCGAGAAAGCGTCACCGTGCCGCCGGATATGGCGGCGGAAATGACGCCGTATCTGGCTGTCGTCGGCGAATTCCGCGTTCACTACGCCGGCTTCTTCGACCCGGGCTTTGGCTGCGACGACACGGGCGGAGCCGGCGCCCGCGGCGTGCTGGAAGTGCGGTGCCATGAAGCGCCCTTCGCTCTGGAGCATGGGCAAACCGTGGGCCGCTTGGTCTATGAGCCGATGCTCGCGCCGCCGCAGCTGCTCTATGGCGGCGGCATCGGCTCGAATTACCAAGGGCAGGGCCTGCGCCTGTCCAAGCATTTCAAGCGCCGCAGTGAGGCCTGAGGACGCGACCGGCCTGCGGACAAGTCATGCGGAAAGCGCCGAGGGAGGACACCGATTTGGGGCTAGCGCGGATCATAACGCTGATCGCCGCCCTCTCTTTCGGCGTCGTCTATGTGGGCGGCGCTGTGGCGCTGGAGCGGCTGGGCGCGCAGGTGAACGCCGAGAGCTGGAGCGCGTTTTGGACCCGGCTGCTGTTCACGCCTGAACTCGACGCCTTGCAGCTCAACCTGCGCGCCGCGCGAGACGCGTTGCTGGACGCGCTGTCCTTGCTGCTGGGTCCGGGCGCGGCGGCGGCGGCGCGTCTCTCGGCCGGGGCCCCGTTCGACACGGGAGCGGGCCTCGCCATGGGCTGGGCGGTGTTGGCGCTGGCGGCGCTGCTGGCGCTGCCAAAACCGGCGCCGCGCGCCACGCCTGGCGGTGGCTCCGCGCCCGGCCCTGGGGAGCCTAGACCGCCGGTCGCCACCGGGGAGGCGACGGCGATCCTCGCAGGCGTCGCGGTCCTATCGGGCTACGCGCTGTGGTCTGTGGGGTTTCTGCTGGCGGCGGCGTTCACGGGCGATAATCCTTTGGCGCAAGCGCTTAATCATCTGAGCACCGCTCAGAGCTACGCCTATCTCGCGCCGGAGATCATGACGGCGGAACGCGCGCGGCTGGCGCAGGATTGGCTGCGCTGGCCGGCCTCGCTCTCCTCGGCGCAACTGGCGGCGCCGGGCGTCGGCATTTGGTCGGTGGCGCTGTTCGGCGCCCTACTGCGGGCGAGGCGGCTGCTTCGGCTCCGCCGACGCTATCCCTATCTGCGGCTCGCCCCGCCGGAAGCGTATTCCAAGGGCTGAGCCGGACCTCGTCGTTCAAACCAGGAAGTCCGCCTGGCGGGCGCGATCATCTTCGTCGTCGTCCTCAAGACCCTCATCCTCGTCGGACAGCGCGTCCAGATCCGTCTCGCTTCCCTCCGCGCCACCGAGCTTGGGCGAAAACCCAGAAGGCGGCGTGGCGTCGAGCAGGCCCGATTGGCGCAGCTCCTCGAGACGGGGCAGGTCTTTCAAGCTCTCAAGCCCGAAATGCTCCAAAAAGCCGTCCGTCGTCACGAACGTAACGGGGCGCCCAGGCGTCTGCCGACGGCGCCCCAGCTTGATCCATTCCAGCTCCATCAACAGGTCCAGCGTCCCCTTTGAAACGCCCACCTGTCGGATCTCCTCAATCTCGGCGCGGGTGACCGGCTGGTGGTAAGCCACGATCGCCAGGGTCTCCACGGCGGCGCGAGAGAGTTTGCGCTGCTCCACCGCCTCGCCCGTGAGCAAATGCGCCAGATCCGGCGCGGTGCGGAACGCCCATTTGCCCGCGACGCGCGCCAGCGCGACGCCGCGCCCGGCGTACATTTCTTCTAAGCGGCGCACGGCGACGGCGGCGTCGCAGCCCAGCGGCATCCGGCTCGCCAGCTCCGCCGTCGACAGCGGCTTGTCGGAGGCGAACAACATCGCCTCCACCATGCGGCATTGCGCCTCCATCGGCACGCGGTCGAGCGGCCCGCCATAGGGCCCCTCCTCCCCGCCTTCAACCGGGGCGGCGAATGCGTCGGAGGGCTCGCCATCCGCCGGCGACACCGCCTGTGAGACCGGGGCGACGCCGACGGTGATCCGCTCCACGGCGTCCTCCACGGCGTCATGCACGGCGTCATCGACGGCATTATCTTGGGCGACATCTTGGATCACCGCTTCGGCGGCGTTCTCGGCGTCACCCGGCTCACCAGCCTTGGGCTTGGAGAAAGGAAAACGGATCATGCGGCGGATCCTCCAAAGAAGCGACGGCGACGCTCTCGACGCGGAGCCCGGGCTCCCTCGCCTTGATCAGCGCTCTGGTCTGGCGGCCCCTCAGGGGCCGGCCGATTGAGCTGGTCGGATAGGCTGCGCTCGCCGAGGGGGGCGGCGTCCTCCCGGCGCTGGATATAAAGCGGCGCGAAAGCCTCCTCTTGCCGCAGCAACACTTGGCCATGCTTGGCGAGCTCAAGCGCGGCGGCGAAGGTGCTGGCGATGGCGGAGCGGGCGTATTCATCGTCGAGCCATTCGGGGGGCAGATAGCTCTGCAGGGTCTCCCAATCCGGCCCGCCGCTCAGCACGCGCCGGAGCCGAAGCAGCGCCTCGTCAATGGCCACCACGCTGCGCCGCTCGTAGTGAAGCGGTTGGAAGCTCTTCTTGGTGCTCTGACGCACAAAGGCGCGGAATAGATCAACTTGGCTGGCGGTCCATTCGACGCGCGTGCTGATTTTGCGACGCTCGGGCTCGCCCCGGGCGTGGTGGTCGCGTCCGAGGCGCGGCAGCGCGAACAGAGCCTCCGCCGCGTCGCGCATCGCCTGCAGACGCTCGAGTTGGAAGGCGAGATGCGCCGCCATCTCCTCGCCCGTGGGCTCGTCATCCTCAGGCGGCTTCGGCAGCAGCAGGCGGGATTTCAAATAGGCGAGCCAAGCGGCCATCACCAGATAGTCCGCCGCCAACTCCAGGCGCAGCCGCTTCGCCTCGGCGATGAAGGCGAGATATTGCTCCGCCAAGGCGAGAATGGAGATCTGGCGGAGGTCGACCTTCTGCGTCCGGGCCAAGTCGAGGAGCATGTCGAGCGGCCCCTCATACCCGCCGAGCGCCAGCACCAGCCGCTCGGTCTCCACGGCGCTGGCGTTCTCAAATAGGGTCTCGGCGGGAACAGCGCCGGCGTCCTCCGCTTCTGTCGGGGCGTTTCTGACGGCGTTGGGGCGGGTGGTTGTCATGGCGCGCTTCCCAGGATCGGGGCTGTTGGGCTGCCGGCGCGCCAGCCCGTGAGCTCGGTCAGACGCGTCTCCGCCGCGGCGATGTCGATGCGATTGCCCGCGCCTGCGGCCCGCTCCGCCAGGGCCCGCTCGCTCCGCCGGCGGCCCTCCGCGCTCAGCGCCGAGAGGCCCGGTTCCGCCGCGGCCATGCCCGCCACGTCGCCGCTGCAATGGAGCACCACATCACAGCCCGCCGCGAGGCTGCCGCGCGCCTTCTCCGGCTCTGAGCCCGAGAGCGCCCCCATGCCCACATCGTCGGTCATCAAAAGCCCGTCGAAACCGATCTCGCCCCGGATCACGTCCGAGACCACCGCGGCGCTCAGAGTGGCCGGGCTCTGCGCATCGACCGCCTCGTAGACCACATGCGCTGTCATGCCCAGCGCCGCGCCGGCCAGTGGTTTGAAGGCGGCGAAGTCCGTCTCGGACAGGGTCTCCCGCGCTGCGTCAACGGTGGGCAGGTCATGGTGGCTGTCCACCAGCGCCCGGCCGTGGCCCGGCAGATGCTTCACGACCGGCAGCACGCCGGCCTGCTCAAGACCCTCGGCGACGGCCTTCGCCCGGGGGCCGACCACCGCCGGCGTCTCGCCCAGCGCCCGATCGCCCATGATCTCATGATAGCCCTGCAGACGGAGATCGAGCAGAGGCGCGCAGTTGACGTCGACGCCGATGGCGCGGAGTTCAGCCCCTTTGAGCGCGTAGCGCAGGCGCAGCGCCTCTTGGAGCGCAGCTTCGTCCAGATCGCCCGCATCCGCCGCCGCGCACCACTGACCAACGGGCGGCCAATCGCGCCAGAGCGGACCCCGCAGGCGCGCGACGCGGCCGCCCTCCTGATCGATCAAAATGGGCGCATGCCACCCCGCCGCGTCTCGCAACGCGTCCGTGAGCCCGAGCAACTCGTCCGGATCGCCGATATTGCGCGCAAACAGAATGAAGCCCCATGGCCGGACATCCCGAAACAGAGCGCGCTCCTCCGCGGACAACGCGACGCCGGCGCAGCCAAAGATGACCGCCGCACCGTCATCAGGCGAGGCGGCCGGGCTGTCGACGCTTCCCTTTCCCGCTGGAGAGACGCTCATTTGGCCTCCATGCCGCTGTTCATTCGGTGCTTCCGCCTCACGTTCATTTGGTCGCTGGGAAGCAATCGATCCCCCGATCCCGCAATTGGACGCACAGGCGCGCCGCTTGGGAGCGCCGCTCAAACTCGCCGATGCGCAACCGATAGAGCCGCGCCGAGCCCAGCGTGACCGGCTGCACCTGCAACTCGAAGGGGTTGAGCACCTCGGGCTCGCGGGCCCTCAGGGAGGCCCAGCGGCGCTCCACGGCGGCGACGCTGTCGAGCGCGGCGAGCTGCACTTGAAAAACCGGGTCCCGCGGCGGCTCCACGGGCCGCGTCGGGCGCGGCGCAGGGGCCGCGACACCGGCCCCTTGTCCGCCCGCCCCAGGGGCCTCTGCGACGGTGGGCGCTTCTGTCGCGGCGGGCGCTGCGGCCGGGGGCGCGGCCGCGGCGGAGGGCGTGGCGTCGGCGGGGGGCGCGGCGGCAGGCGCGTCAGCACCCGCCGAGGGGGGCGCGCCGTTGGTCTCGTTTGGCGCGGCGGTTGGGTTCGGTGTGAAGCTCGATGGATCGGCCGCCGCCACCTCCGCCGCGAGATCGACAGCGCCGCCCGCCAGAGCCGGGGCCACGCCCGGCGTATCGAGCCCGGCCGCGTCGTCCTCCGCGGCGGCGGCTCCGTCCGCAATTGCGCGCCCCTCGGCGACCACAGTCGCGTCATCCTGGAAAAACGCCGCGTTCGATGGCGGCGGCTCGACGCCTGAACCGACATTCGGCGGAGCGCTGGGCGGGTTTGGCGGCGCGAAATCGCTCGACTTCCGTTGGGGCTGGGTCGGGTCGTCCAATAAAATCGTGCGCCGCCGCGTTGGATCCGCCGCCGCCACCGTCGCGCTGAGCGCCGCGAAAGCGCCCGTGTCCAGCGCGGCGCCCTGATCCGGGGCGATCGCGCTCAGTTCCGGGATCGCCGCCAAATCTTCAACGGCCGGGCGCTCCACCGGCGCGGAGCTGAAAGCCTCGGCGATCGCCTCCGCCGAGCCGGCTCCGCCCCCGCTGAGCGTGTCGTAGACGAAACGATCCGTCCCCGGGACGCGCCGCCCCTCGGGGTCGGCAGGCCGCGTTTTCCAAGCGCCGTCCGCGCTGAGCGCCGGCACCTCAGCCGGGTTCCTGGAGCCAAGATCGAACGCCCACATCATCACAAGCGTCAGCACGCCGACAGACGCCGCAGCCCACAGCGTCGCGAAAACGATGCTGCGCAGGCCGCCCCGCTGCGGCGGACGACCTCGATCGTCCATTCCTGATCCTGCGGCGTAGTCGCTCATCATTCACCGCTCGAATATGGCTCAGCGCCCACACAGAACGCGCCGACAAGCGCTTTGCGCGAGCGGCGTCGCGATCGCCGCGCGCGCAGGAGCGCATTGCACTGATCGAAGGCGCCGCCAATGAGGCCGCGCGCCCCTGAAGTCGCCGCACAGATCGGGGACGCCTCCTCGCTTTCAGGCCCATCGCCGGGGCGTCACGCGCCGCCGCCGATTTCAGCCATCGCGCCCACGCAGCCATCAACGGCGCGCAGACCTCTCTCCAAGCCCTAGAGGCCCGCGGGTCGGCGGCGCAGTCAAGGTCTCTCTCGATTGGCTTAACGCAATTCTTCGAGCGGTGTCACACCCAAGATATTGAGGCCGGCGTCTAGGGCGACCGCAACAGCGCGTATCATGGCCAATCGCGGCAAAGAGGCGGCGAGGTCCGCTTTCACGTGGAACCGGAGGCCAGGGTCGCCCTTGCCTTCGTGATAATGCGCATGCAGCGCGGAGGCGAGATCGTAGAGCGCGAAGGCGATCCGATGCGGCTCCTGCGCGCCCGCCGCCGCCTCCACTTGCCGCGGCCACTCCGCCAATTTGCGCATGAGCGTCACCTGACCCGGCGCGTCAAGCGGGGTCAGATCCACAGCCGAGAGCGCGGCGTCCGTCAGCGGCCCCTCCGCAAAGCCGGCCCCCGCGCCGGAGCCTTCGACGCCTGGGCTGAACTCCTTGGCCGCCTCGCGCAGCGTCGAGGCGATCCGGGCGTGCGCGTATTGCACGTACCAAACCGGATTGTCCTTCGATTGCTCCAACGCCTTGGCGAAATCGAAATCCAGGGGCGCGTCGTTTTTCCGGGTCAGCATCACGAAGCGGGTGACGTCGGCGCCAACCTCGTCCAGCAGATCCCGCAACGTAATGAACGCGCCCGACCGCTTCCCCATCCGAAACGGCGCGCCATCTTTGAACAGCTTCACCAATTGGACCAGCTTGATCTCGATCGGCGTCTTCTGCGCGGAGAGGGCGGAGACCGCGGCCTTCATCCGCTTCACATAGCCGCCATGGTCAGCGCCGAACACGTCGATCAGCAGGTCGAAACCGCGCTCGATTTTATCGTAGTGATAGGCGATGTCGGGCGCGAAGTAGGTCCACTCTCCCGTGGATTTCATCACGGGCCGGTCCACGTCGTCGCCATGGGCGGTCGAACGGAACAGCGTCTGCTCCCGAGGCTCCCAATCTTCCGGCACCTTCCCCTTCGGCGGCTCAAGGACGCCTTCATAGATCAAATCCTGAGAACGCAGACGCTGCAGCGCCTCTTCGATCCGCCCTGTGCCATAGAGCGATTTCTCGGAGAAGAACCGATCCATCCGCACGCCGAGGGCGGTCAGATCCTCGCGGATCAAGCCGATCATGGCGTCGATGGCGAAGGCGCGGATCTCGGGCAGCCAAGCTTCTTCCGGAACCGCCATGAACCGGTCGCCATATTGCTCTTTCAGGGCGACGCCGACGGGCGCGAGATAGTCGCCCGGGTAGAGGCCCTCTGGGATTTCAACGACTTCCCCATGCGCCTCGCGATAGCGGAGATAGGCGGAGCGGGCCAACACGTCCACCTGCGCGCCGGCGTCATTGATGTAATACTCCCGCGTCACCGCCCAGCCTGAAAAGGCGAGCAAATTGGCGAGCGCGTCGCCGAACACCGCGCCGCGGGTGTGGCCCACATGGAGCGGGCCGGTTGGATTGGCGGAGACATATTCGACGCAGACGCGCCGACCGGCCCCGAGCGTCGCCCGCCCAAAATCGGAGCCCGCCTTGAGGGCGGCGGAAACGGCCCCGCGCCAAACCGCCGGGTCCACCCGCAGATTGAGGAACCCAGGGCCGGCGACCTCCGCCGAGTGAACCTCCCGAAGCGTCTCCAAGCGCGCGGCGAGCGCCTCAGCGATGTCCCGGGGCTTCGCCTTAGCCGGTTTCGCCAGCACCATGGCCGCGTTGGTGGCCAAATCGCCGTGGGTTGGGTCCTTCGGCGGCTCCACGGTGACGGCGGTCGTCGCCAGATCCTTGGGCAGCGCGCCTTCTTCCGCCAAGGCCGCCACGGCGTCGAGCACATGAGCGCGGAAGCGGCGATAGACATTCGACGCCGCTGCGGCTCGGGCGTCCGCGTCCGTAGGGTCATCATTGGCGTGTTTTGGGCTCATGCTCATGGTCTGATCTGTTGTTTCAGGCGCGGCGATAATGACGCCGTCTGTCGCTTAGACAGAGCCGCTGAATAGCGAAGCGCCCTGGGCCACGCCAGATGCGCCCGCGGACCAGCGGTCAAGGGCCAGAGCGGGGGTCGAACAGCTTGCGATGTTCTTCGATGGCGAAGCGGTCTGTCATGCCCGCCACATAATCCGCCACCACGCGCAGCGTGTCGTCGTCTTCCTCCGTATCCCAAGCCTTGGCGCGCCACTCCTCCGGCAACAAATCAATGTCCGCGCACAGCGCCTGAAAAATCTCCCGCAGGACGCGGCGGGACTTTGACATCATCCGGTTCACGCGGGGGGCGCGGTACATATGAACCACCAGAAAAGCCCGAAGCGGAGCGAGTAAGAACATCATTTCACGGGAAAAGG
The DNA here is from genome assembly GCA_039198535.1 of Pseudomonadota bacterium. Taxonomy (GTDB): domain Bacteria; phylum Pseudomonadota; class Alphaproteobacteria; order Rhodobacterales; family Rhodobacteraceae; genus JALEGB01. Next base: position 26,001 of record JBCCTM010000002.1, on the reverse strand, counting down.
CCACCAAAGGCTCTGGCGCGGCGCGCACGTCGGCCGCGCTTTGGGGGTCGGCCGCCGCAAGCCGCCGACGCGATTCCTCGATCAGATCGACCACCATCGCCCCGAAAACCCGGCGCAATGTCTCAAGCTGCAACAGCGCGGGCTCCAGCGACGCCCCGTGCTTGGCGAGCACGGCGTCCCGCTCGCGGCGCAGCAGCGCCACTTCGCAGGCTTCCTCAAAGGTGAATAACCCGGCCCGCAGCCCGTCATCGAGGTCGTGATTGTTGTAGGCGATGTCGTCCGCCAGCGCCGCCGCCTGCGCCTCTGCGCTGGCGAAGGTCGTGAGCTCCAGCGGGTGGCGCGCATCGTAGGAGAGGATCGGCGGCGGAACGGGATACGCCTGATTCTTGGCCTTCCGACCGCTCAGGGGGCCGTTATGCTTCACCAGACCTTCCAAGGTCTCCCAGCTCAGGTTGAGCCCGGGGAAGGCGGCGTAACGGCGTTCGAGTGATGTGGTGATCTTCAGCGCTTGGGCGTTGTGATCGAACCCGCCGATTTTGCTCGTGAGCCTGTCCAGCTCCTTCTCGCCGGCGTGACCGAAGGGCGTGTGGCCGAGATCATGGGCCAGCGCCACCGCCTCGGCGAGGTCTTCATCCAACCCGAGCGCCCGGGCCACTGTCCGGGCGACCTGCGCCACCTCAATGGAGTGGGTCAGCCTGGTTCGGTAATAGTCGCCCTCATGCTCCACAAACACTTGGGTTTTGTGCTTCAGCCGGCGGAACGCATTGCAGTGGATGATCCGGTCTCGGTCCCGCTGAAACGGCGAGCGATGCACGCTTTCCTCTTCGGGGTGCAACCGCCCCCGGCTCGCCGCCGGGTCCACCGCGTAAGGGGCGCGCCAGCGGACCCCGCCTTCCGGGGGCGGCGTTTCTGCGCGTTTGCTCATCTGCCGTCTCTCCTGCCCCTTTTCTCGCACCCGCCTTTTCTCGGCTGGTCGAGGGCGTCTCACTCAACGGGCGGCGCCTTGCTTGCGCAGGCCCCCTTGGTCCATATCTTTATTCGCACTACCGGGCGAGCGGCGTCTCGGATCGAAGCGTATGCTGGAGAGCACCCCATGGCGGATCCCGCCCCCATCGTGACCGACGCGGCCTTTGACCGCCTCGCCGAAATCATCGCGGCTGAGGGCGGGGCGAAAAGCCTGCGCGTCGCTGTTTTGGGCGGGGGCTGCTCTGGCTTTCAATACAAGTTTGAGCTGGAAGAAGCCGCCGCGGCGGATGACCTGGTGCTGGAGCGGGACGGTGTTCAGGTTTTGATCGATCCGACCTCGCTGCCGTTTCTCGACGGAGCCGTCATCGACTTCAAGAAAGAGTTGATCGGCGCGCGCTTCGCCATTGAGAACCCAAACGCATCGAGCAGCTGCGGCTGCGGAACGAGCTTCTCGGTCTAATCAATCTCGGCATCGTCGAAAGCGCGGACGCCGCCTCAGATGGCGCGTTCGTTTATTTTCTGTTAAGGTTATTCCTCAAGCGGGGGCGCAGGTTACGGCGCGTTTGGGGGCGTGATGCGGGACGGGGAAGACGCGGGCGGAGAAGGGATCGACACGGCCGAGCTCCGCGCGGCGTTCGTGGCGACGGCGCTCGGCGTTTTTTTGCGGCGGATCCGCCAGCGCGAGGGCGAGACCTTCCAGCAGATGGCGAGGACGCTGGGGCTGACCCAAGATAGGGAGGCCCAAGCGAGGGAGGGCCAAGACGGCGCGGACCTTGACGGACCGGCGAAAGGGGGGATGGCTCAGCAGGCGCCGCCCCCTGCCGGGGGGATACGGACCGCGCACCCTGGGCGGGCGGCGCTCGAGAAACTCGCCGCGTTAGAACGGGGCGATCGCATCCCCGATCCGGAGGTCGAGCGCCGTCTCATCCAGTCCTATCGCCTGACCAGCGGCGAGCGGCGCGCGTTGGACGACGCTCTGTTCCTCGCGAGAGACCCATTTCTAATCGAAGGCGGCGCAGGCGTTCGCCGGGGCGCGACGGACGGCGCGAGCGCGGGCCCGCCGGCGCAAAGCGGCGCGACGCCGAGGCGAGCGGGGGCGGGGGCGGGCGCGGGCGCGGCTCGCTCCGTGGAGCTCCTGGCCGGTTTGCGCCGGCCCATCCGCGCCGATTTAGAACCGGACCTTCGCGCGGCGACGCGCGCGTTGTTCATGGCGCGGGCGACGCCGGAGACGGCGGCGGGCGGGGCCGGCGCGGCCGTCGACCCGGCGTCAGAGCCGACCTTCAGCGCATCGGCGGCGGGCCTCAACGTCAACGACGTATCGCCAACCAGGGTCGATGACGGGGCGGTGTTGGGGCGGGACAGACTTGAGTTGCATGGTGGGCCGAACGGCGTGACCACGGGAGCCGGGTCGCCGTCGGGCCCGGTCCTGCGCGCGGCGCGGCCGATCGGGTCGCTGTCGACCCGGTCGACGCTCCAAAGCCCTTTGAACCGAGCGCGGGCGCAAGCCCGTGCGCTCCGCGCCGCTCTGCTGGACGCGCGCGGTCGCGTCCCGGCCGCGGCGCTGACGGACGGCTTAGAGCTGCTCCTGGACAGACCGATCCGCCTGATCTTCTGCGACGCGGCGGATTCTGAAGCGCTGTTCGGCGCCGCGCCGCCTGAGATCCTGGCCTTTTCCGGCGAAGCAGAGACCGTCTCGCCGCTCGGCGAGGCCCGGGCCTCAGGCGAAGACATGGGGGCGATGGCGGACGATGGAGGGCCAAGCGACGACCGCGACAAAAGCGACGATCAAAGACGCGGCGGCTATGTGTGTCTGCGCCATGGCGTGCTTGAACGCCTCTGCGACGACGACCCGGCGGCCCGCTTCGCGCTTCTCCATGAAATCGGCCATCGGCTGGAAACGGGGCTTCAACCCGCAGGCGGTCCCTCTGAGACGCCAGCCTTCGACGCGCGCACGCTCAGAAGCGCCGGCGCGTTCGTGACGCCGGATCTACCCCAACGGGACGCGCCGGCGGAGCGTCAGTCGGCCGCGATCGGCCCCGCCCCGCCCCACGCGGAGGGCCCCGCCCCCGCTGCGTCAGGCGAGCCCCGGGCCGTGGCCCGCGCGTTGGCGCGGGAGGCGGCGGCCAATGTGTTCGCATTTTGCGTCTTAACGGCCCCCGAACGCTTTCAACCGGCCGTGCAGCGGCTGGACCAGTGGGCCGCGCAACACGGCGCTCCCTTTGCGGCGGCGCTCGCCTTCCAGCGGCGCTGCCCGGAGATTTTCCGGGGCGCGCCGCTGAGCGCCGGGCGGCCGCAACGCGGGTTTCTGGGGCTGCGAGACATCACCGGCGGATAAGCGGAGCGGATCGCCGTCCGCCTCGCTTGTCCCCGAATTTCCCGCCGCTTAGCTGGCGACGTGGGGTGAAGATTTGGGGGGCGCGCATGCGCATGATTGCGGCGATCGCGCTTTGTCTTGGGGCCCTGGCGGCTTGGCGCGCCACCTATCCGATCACTTCTGCGGCGTTGATCGCGCCCGCCTTTATCTTTGTCGTGGTGGTCTACGGTATGCGCGAGAGCGCGTTGTTGCGGCGCCGCTTCTTTGGTCACTTTTACTTCAAAGATGGCACATGGCTGCGGCGGATTTTCTTGCGGCCCCTTTGGCCGACCTTTTTGGCGTTACTCGCCGCGATTTTGCCCACCTTGGCGTTGTGCCTCGATGTCACCACATGGTCGCCTCAAGAGCTTGCGGTTCTCGCGGCAGGGTCGATTTTCTTGGTGGCGTTGCTGCGGATTTTTGACGCCGCGTTGCGCGGCGTGACCAGGGGGCCGGCGCGCGCGGTGTTGGTCAAGCGATGGGCGGTTGGGGTGAACGCCATCGCCCTCGCCGCGGCGCTGATCGTGGTGAAGCTGCAGATGACGCCGCCGGATTACGTGGCGCGCAGCCTGGCGGACACCTGGACCGCCGCCCAAGCGTCGATCGGATCGGAAAGCCCGTGGATCGACGTCGCGCTGCAAGCGCAAATGGGCAAGGAGGCGTTGGGGTGGTGGTTGGTGACGTCCACGGAGGCGTTTCTGAACGCCGCTGGGGCGGGATCGCCTCCCCCAGCCGCGGGAGCGGACGCGACATGGTGGAGCGGCGTCACGCTCACCGATCCGCTGCGGTGGCTCGCCTGGGGCCTGTTCTTGGTGAGCGGCGCGCTGAGCGCCTACGGATTTAGTTGGTTTGTCGCGCAATTGGCGTACGCGGCGGATCATGTCGACGAGGAGGGCGACCCATGACCACACTCGCTGATCGAGGCGGCCCGAGCGCCGCCGCGCGGTTTTGGAACCTGATCCTCGCCTCCGCGGCGCTGCTGGCGGGCATGGCGTTCTACGCGTTCTATTTCGTCGACAAACTGACCGTGGACGCGAACGGCGTGCCGGTGATCCGCGCCGAATACGCCGAGCGCTGGGAAGACAAGCTCCCCGAATTGCTGGGATACCAGGACGAGTTGTTTGCGCAGATCGGGCCGAAGCTCGACAGCGAGGTCGATCGCCAGGTGGATTGGGCGTTCGAGCCGGTCTATGGGCAGATCGAGAATTACGCCGATTTCCACTACTCAATCCGCGGCCAATACACGGAGATCACGGCGGTGGTGATCGGCGAGTTCGTCGACACGATCTCGACGCGCATCTACGATTCCGTGGATTTCGAAGGGCGGATGAACGCCGCGAATGAAGAGATCAGCGGCTTGGCGGAGGCGGAGATCGGCGCGGCGCTCACCGCGCTGCGCGAGCGCACGCGCAACGCCGTGGGGTTGTCATTCCAGGACATGCCGCTGTTCGACGGCGCAGTGCAACTGACGCAAAGCAGCGTCGCCACCCGCTTCGCCGCGGCGCGGGCGGCGGGCTTTGTGGTGGGCCGCACGCTCACACGCCAAGGCATGCGCCTGTTTGTGACAAGCTTGGCGCGCGCCCTGGGCGGGAAAATCGCCACGCGGGCGGCCGCCCGGACAGCCGGGATCGGGGCCGCGGCCAGCGGCGGCGCGGCGGCCGGATCGGTGGTTGGCCCGGTCGGCACCGCGGTCGGAGGGGCCGTTGGGGCCCTTGTCGGGTGGCTCGTGACAGACGCGGTGGCGATCTCGATCGACGAGGCCATCAATCGCGACAGCTTCGAGGCGGAGGTCCGCCAGATGATCGACGATCAGAAGCTGGCGATCAAAGTCGCCATGAAAGAAAAGATCGCAACCTCCATGGCCGATATCGATGGCGACATCGACGCCGAGTTCGACCGGATCAAAACCCAGCGCACGGCCGATACGGTGCTGGGCGACTGATCAAATCGCGCCCGGGTGCGCCCCAGAGGCCCACCAGCGTCCGCAAACCGAGGGGTGGGTACGCCGCTTGGGGCCATTGAGGCCCCCACGCGCCGTTCGCGATGGGTGGAGAGCGCGGCGCGCGGCGTCAAAAGCTCCGAGAGGGGAGAGCGGTCCGCGCGGCCCGCTCCGTGGGCGCAGCGCCAGCGCGCATGCGCTCGCGCCCCGCGTCCTGCGGTCCCGTTGATGCCGCGGACCCCCGGCCCGTATGAAGGACGGGAGAGCGGCGGGCGACAGGTCCGAGGCCGCACCGGGCGAGGGGCGAGGGACGACAATGGCGGGCGGAGAGACCCAGTTCCTAGAAGCCGCCGCCGTCTATCTCGGGGCCACCGTGGTCGCGGTGCCGTTGTTCAAACGCCTCAAACTGGGGTCTGTGCTCGGCTATCTCATGGCCGGCGTTTTGATTGGGCCCCATGCGCTCGCCCTCGTCGACGACCCCAACAGCGCGCTGAAGGTTGCCGAATTTGGCGTGGTCCTGCTGTTATTCGTCATCGGGTTGGAGTTGAAACCGGCGACCCTCTGGCGATTGCGGTTCGAAGTCTTCGGCCTTGGCGCGGCGCAGGTGATCGGTTCAGCCACGGCGATCGGATTGGTCGCAGGGCTGACCGGCTTGTTCGGCCTCGGTCTCGACTGGCGGGAAGCGCTGGTCGCCGGCGGCGGTCTCGCGCTGTCCTCCACCGCCTTCGCCGTGCAAATTTTGCGGGAGAAGGGCGATTTCAACTCGCCCTATGGCCAGCGCGCCTTCGCGGTGCTGCTGTTCCAGGATCTCGCCATCGTGCCCTTAATCGCCATGGTGGCGATCCTGGCGCCGGCGCAAGGCCCGGCGGACCCGATTTGGCTGGCCACCTTCAAGGCGCTGACCGCGATCGGCGCCGTCTATTTGGTCGGGCGCTACGCGCTGAAACCGATCTTCTCGCTCATCGCCGAAGCCCACGCTGAGGAGGTGTTCGCCGCCGCGGCGCTGTTGGTGGTGGTGGCGGCGGCGCTGGCCATGGACGCGGCTGGGCTCTCCATGGCGTTGGGCGCGTTTCTGGCGGGCGTGCTGCTCGCCACCAGCTCCTACCGCCATCAGCTCGAGACCGATATCGAGCCGTTCCGGGCGCTGTTGATGGGCTTGTTCTTCATCGCCATCGGCATGACCCTCGATCTCACTGTGTTCGAAGAGTATCTGGGGCTGATCCTGGCCAGCGTCGCCGTCCTGTCTGTTTTGAAGATCGGCGTGCTGTACGCGCTCGCGGTGATGATGGGGTCTAACCGCCGCGATGCGTTGCTGATCGCAGCAACCCTCAGCCAGGGGGGCGAGTTCGGCTTTTTCCTCTTCAGTGAAGCGCTCGGCGTGCAGCTGATGGGCGTGACCGACGCGGCGATCCTGAACGCGGTCGTCACCATCTCCATGGCGCTGACGCCCTTGTGGCTGGTCGGCGCGGAGTGGCTCGGACGCTCATCCGACGCCGAGGGCGAGGGCGGCCCGGTGACGGCGGTGGAGGACGCGCCGGAGCAAGACCGCAAAGCGCCGATCATTATCGCGGGCTTCGGGCGGACGGGGCAGGTGGTCGGCCGGATCTTCCGCGAGCGGGGCTACGACCTCGTGCTGATCGACAACAATCCCCGCCGGATCCGGATCGCGGAGACCTTCGGCAACAAGGTTTACTTCGGCGATGGAACCCGGCTCGACACCTTGGCGACCGCAGGGGCGGACCAGGCCCAAGCGATCTTCATCTGCATCAATGACCGCGACGGCGCGAAGAAAGCCATCGAGGGCATCCGCATCAAATTCCCAAAGTTGAAAATCTTCTGCTCCACCTATGACCGGTTCAGCATGATCGAGATGGTGGAGGCCGGGGCCCATGTGGTCGAGCGGCAACATTTCGAGAGCGCGATCAGTCTCGCGCGTCGAGCCATGACCGAATTCGGCGAGGCGGATGTCTGGGACGACCTAGTTGAAGAATTCCGCCGTTCAGATGACAAGCTGTTGCGCTATCAGGCCAAATACGGCGCGCACGAGGGCCTGAAAAAACTCCGCGAAGAATACTCGCTGGAAAAGGAGCAATGAGCCGTGCCGCAGTCCAAAGCAGCTCAGACCGCGTCAGGCGGCTCGGCTGGCGCGCTCGGCGACGACGGAGCCGGCCCCGCGGCGACTGAAAAAGGCAGAGACCCGCTTCGCTTCAGTCGTCGGGTCGACCGGGAGCATCCGCCGATCGGGCGTTTTGTGGACACGCCCACTGGACCGCTGCATTTCGTCGAGCAAGGAAATCCCGACGATCCGACCCTCGTCATGCTGCATGGGGCCAGCGGCAATCTCCTCGACTTCAAGAGCTCAATCCTTGACGCGCTCAGCGCCCGCTGGCGCGTGATCGCCGTTGATCGCCCGGGCTACGGACATTCCGCGGCCCGCGGCCCGCGGCCTTGGGGCGTCAAAGAACAGGTGGTGAGCATCGAGCATGTCCTGCGGGCCTGCGGGGCGCGCCGTTACGCCCTGTTTGGCCATTCCTACGGCGTGGCGCTTTCCATCGCGTGGTGCGCCCTGCGCGGAGACCAGGTGCGCGGCGTGTTGGCGCTCTCGGGGGGCATGTATGACTGGCCTGGCGCGCAGAGTTGGCGCTATCGGTTGGGTCGGATCGGACCGCTGGGCGCGGGCATGGGCCGGCTCGCGCCTTTTTTCGCGACGCCGGATCTATTGCGCCGTGAGATGGCGGAGGTGTTCGCGCCCCAGGCTCCGCCGGAGGATTATGCGGAACGCGCGGGCGTTTGGCTGGCGCTGCGGCCCCGCACTTTCGCGCTCAACCTCAAAGCGATGGCGGAGATGTTGAACGAGCTTGAGCCAGTGCGGCCTTTGCTCGGGCAGCTCTCGCCACCGGTGGAGGTGGTCAATGGCGACGCCGATGAGATTTGCGCGCCCACGCCCGCAGGCCCCTACGCCGCCCGCTTGCCCCTGGCGCGGCTGACTTGGCTGAAGGGCGTCGGCCATATGCCCCACCACGTCGCCCCGATACCGGTTCTCTCCGCCTGCGACCGTCTGCGCGAGCGCCTCGCCTGAGGTCGCCGGCCTGTTGCGGCGTAGCAACTTGTGATCAAAACCCCCGACACGGTTGAGCGGTTTTAATTGCGCGACCCCGGGGCGAGCGGGCGTTGTGCGTGAAGGTAACTCGTCGTTGGGCGAGGAGCGCCAGCTAAAAAATTAAAAGCGACACGGCGAGGGGGTTCATCAAGATGATCCGATATTCAGGAGCGATAGTGATCGCGGGGGCGGTGGCCGCCGCAGGCTTCGCAACGGGCGCGACAGACGCGCATGCGCAGGAGCAATGCTTCGACAAGGGCACGCTGTCCTATGTTGACTGCCCGCAGCCCCCGCCGCCGCCGCCGCCTCCCGTGCCGGTTGTGGAAGTAATCCCGCCCTGGACGGGGCCCTATGTCGGCGCGCATGTGGGTTGGGCCGAAGGCGATTTTGACGGTCCGGTGACGTTCAACACGCCGTTCGATGTGGGCGACTTTGACGTCTCTGGTTTGGCGTTTGGTGGACACATTGGTTACAATTACCAGTTCGAGAACAACATCGTCGTCGGGCTTGAAGCGGACTTCACCGGTTTGGGCGGTGACGATCGTGAGGACAATCCGGTCACGGGCTTCCCGTTCTCTGAGTCTGTTCAGGTAAAGCAGAACTTTGCCGGCTCGATCCGGGCGCGCCTCGGCTATGCGATCGATAACGTCCTGCCCTTCGCGACGGTGGGTTATGGTCTGTATGACTATGACTACTCGGCTGTCGCTCTCACTGGGGCCCCGCTCTCGCAGTTCAACGATGAAGAGCTTGCGGGCGGTCTCGTCGCTGGTGGTGGCATCGAGTGGCTGCTCAACGACAACATCTCCCTGCGCGGCGAAGGCCTCTACTACTTCGTCGAAGAGGATAACACGATCTCCATCCCGCCCTTCCCGGCCAGCGTGATCGGGCTTGATGGGATGCTGATGGCGCGAGGCGGTCTCAGCTACCACTTCTGAGCTGAAGAGATCTAAGTCTAAGGGTCGCCGGCGCGGTGCGCTCGGCGGCCCTTTTTTGTTTGGGGCAACGCTGGCGTGGAGAGGGCGCGGGCGCGGGCGCTTTCCGTTCACAAGACAACGGCGCGCACGAGATCGGGAGCAGATGACATGGAGCTCATCATCTCAGCCACCTCGCCCTATGTGCGAAAAGTCCGCGTCTTAGTCAGAGAGGGGCGGCTGCTCGACCGGGTTCAAGAAATCGAGGTCGTCACCACGGCTTTCGCCCCCGACCCTGTGGCGATATCCGCCAATCCTCTGGGCAAAATCCCTGCGCTGATCCGCGACAATGGATCGCCAATGTACGACAGCCGTTCCATCACCCGCTTCCTCGACGACCTTGCGGGAGGGGGCTTTTACCCCGCGGCGCCGGCGCTTTGGGACGTGCTGACCTGGGAAGCCACGGCGGATGGGATCATGGATTGCGCCGTCTCGATGGCCTATGAGATCCGCCTCCGAGACCCGGCGGAACGGTCTGAACGCTGGATTGAAGCGCAGTGGAGCAAGTGCGAAGCCGCCCTCGACGTCCTTGCGCAGAGCGCCGCTCAGAGCGCCGAGCTGTGGCGGACGGAGGCGCTCCATCTTGGGCATATTGGGACCGCCTGCATGCTCTCATTCCTTGATTTTCGCCATGGCGATCGCCAGTGGCGGACCGGGCGCGAACCCCTGGCGGATTGGCACGCTGTGTTTGAGAAGCGACCCAGCATGGTGGACACCGCGCCGCCGCCCCAGTGAGCGTCACGCGCCGTGATCGCGATGGCGGGGGCTCAATCACTTGACACCGCTGGCGGCATTCCGTTGAACACCCGAGCGCTGACGTTAGTCAGCGTAAGCTGCAGCGTTCGCGGGCCTGGCGACGGGACCCCTGTCGTCCGTCAATTCGGCGGAAGAGGAGGGCGCTGATTTTTTTGCCGTCCTCCGCCGTCTAGAGCGGAGGGCCGTTGGTTTGGAGTGTTGAAAGCGTGACGAAGCGGACGCAATCGAAGTACAAATTGGATCGCCGGATGGGCGAGAACATCTGGGGGCGCGCCAAGTCTCCGGTCAACCGGCGCGAATATGGGCCGGGACAGCACGGCCAGCGCCGCAAGGGAAAGCTCTCGGATTTTGGCATCCAGCTGCGCGCTAAACAGAAGCTCAAGGGCTATTATGGCGACCTGACCGAGAAACAGTTTCGTCGGATCTTCGCGGAGGCCGAGCGCCGGCGCGGGGACACGGGTGAGAACTTGATTGGGCTCTTGGAATGCCGGCTCGACGCGGTGGTCTACCGCGCGAAGTTCGTTCCAACCGTGTTCGCTGCGCGCCAGTTCGTGAACCACGGCCATGTGCTCGTGAACGACAAGCGCGTGGACGTTCCATCCTATCGGGTCAAAGAGGGCGACGTCATTTCCGTAAAGGAGAAGTCGCGCCAGATGGCCCTGGTGTTCGAGGCGAGCCAGTCCGCTGAGCGCGATGTCCCAGATTACCTGGACGTCGACCACTCGAAAATGACGGCGGCCTTTGTGCGCGTGCCGATGCTGGCGGATGTGCCGTATGCGGTGACCATGGAGCCGAGCTTGGTGGTGGAATTCTTCGCGCAGAACTAAGCGACTGTCCCGGAGCCGTCGCCGCTTGTGACGGCTTCAACCTCGCGCAGCGCCGCGGCTTCTTCGAAGACGATGGCGTGCCGTTCGGCGACCGCCGCCGCATCCTCGGAATACCCGCCGCCGATCACGATCGCGACCGGGAGGCCGGCGCGGCGCAGTGTTCGGAGCACCAGGCGATCCCTCCCCCGGACGCCCTGATCGGTGAGGGCGAGCCTGCCCAACCGATCCTCGCCATGCACGTCCACGCCTGCGTTGTAGAACGCCAGGTCAAAGGGCCCGGCGCCGAGCGCGCGCTCAAGCGCAGATGACAGCGCGGCGAGATAAGCCGTGTCGTCGAGCCCATCGGCGACGCCCAAGTCGAGGTCGGATTGCGCCTTGCGCGCGGGAAAATTTTTTGCGCCATGGATTGAGAATGTGAAGACCCGCGGGTCGTTCGCAAAAATGCGGGCGGTGCCGTCGCCTTGGTGCACATCGCAATCGACCACCAGCGCCCGGCGGATCCGGCCGGCCGCCAGCAGGGCGCCCGCCGCGACGGCGACATCGTTAAAGGTGCAAAAGCCGGCGCCGTAATCCAAGCCCGCATGGTGCGAGCCGCCGGCCGTATTGCCCGCCAGCCCCGTCTGCAGCGCGAACTCCGCGGCCATCAATGAGCCCGCCGTGGCGAGCCGGGCCCGCCGGACGAAAGGGGCGCCGCGGGGCAGGCCGATGCGCCGCTGCTCCGTATCGCTGAGACCCAGCGCCAACACCCGAGCCACATAAGCAGGATCGTGGCCGGCGGAAAGCAACGCCGCGGACGCCTCCCCGGGCTGTGGGGCCGCGCTCTGATCGAGCAATCCCCGGCGGCGCAAGGCGTCCCGCAGCCGACCGTATTTCGCCATGGGAAAGCGGTGATCTTCCGCCAGCGGGGCCTGGTAGTCCGGATGATGAATGATGGGGAGCGTCATGGAAGCAGTGGTTCCTTTTGCGGCGGCGAGGCGCTGCAGGAGACTTAAACCCAACGTGACGCGTTCCCGCCTGCGGCCATGCTCTGCGTGGGAGACATAGAGGCCCGCCTGCAAAAGGCTCGACGCGTTGGTTCGAGGCGCTGGTCTGCACGCGCGCGCTGGCCGGCGCGCTGCGGACGATTGGTCCACGCCGCGCCTGCGGCGGAGGTTTCCCGGTGCTTTAAGGCCGCCGCTTTGCAGATCGCGGCGGAGGCGTCATACCGGTCCCTTCCCGCCGTCCCGCGCACGAGCCCAGATGACCCGCACCGCCCCCGCCGCCGCCCGCGCCGCCGCCGCCGCGCCTGGCTTTCGCAATCCCGAGACGCTGCTGATGCTCATGGCCCTGGCCATGCCGCTCGCCTTCTCAATTTGGATGGCGATGCTGAACAATTTCAGCGAGAACCTGCTCGGCTTCACTGGCGAGGACATCGGCGCCATCCAAGCGATCCGGGAGATCCCCGGCCTATTGGCGGTGCTGGTGATCTATGTGCTGCTGTTCTTGCGAGAGCAGACCTTGGCGCTGCTTTCGCTCCTCCTCCTCGGCCTCGGCGTGGCCGCCACGGGCTTTCTGCCGAGCTTTTGGGGCCTGGCGCTGACCACGATCATCAGCTCGGTGGGCTTTCATTATTATGAGGCGGTCAACCAGTCGCTGCAGCTCCAGTGGCTGAGCAAAGAGCGCGCGCCGATCGTCATGGGGCGTCTCGCTGGGATCGGCTCGTCAACGGCGTTCCTCGCATTCGGGGCCATTTTCCTGGTGGCCCATCCGGAGACCCAAGGCTGGCTGGGGCTGGAGGAGCCGCCCTACACGGCGTTGTATTTGATCGGCGGGCTTGCGACGGCGGCCATGGCCGTGGCGGCGATGGCGCTGTTCCCGCATTTCAAAAGCGAGACCCCCCAAGCGACCCGCGTGGTCCTGAAAAGCCGCTATTGGCTCTACTACACGCTCGTGTTTCTGGGTGGCGCGCGACGACAGATCTTCGTGGTGTTCGCCGCTTTTATGATGGTCGAAAAATTCGACTACGGGCTGAGCGACTTCGCGCTGCTTCTGTTAATCAATCACGCCGTGAACACCGTGTTTTCGCCCGCCATGGGCCGGATGGTGGCCCGCTTTGGCGAGCGCCCCATGCTAACGCTCGAATATAGCGGGCTTATCCTGGTGTTCCTCGGCTACATGATCGTGGACGACCCGTTGACAGCGGCGTTCCTCTACATCGTGAACCATCTGTTTTTCGGCCTGCATTTCGCGCAGCGGACCTATTTTCAGAAGATTGCGGACCCGGAGGACATGGCGCCAACCGCGTCCGTCGCCTTCACAATCAACCACATCGCGGCGGTGGCGCTGCCTGCCCCGCTTGGCGTGCTATATCTTGTAGCGCCGAGCGCGGTGTTCGGCCTGGGCGTCGGCCTCGCGGTGGCGTCTCTGCTGGCCTCGCGGCTGGTGCCGCCCCGGCCGCAGAAAGGCGACGAGACGCTTTGGCGCACGACGCTTGCGGCGGTGACGCCCAGCAAGGCGACGCGATGAGCTGAGGACAGGGAGGGCCCGCGCATGCCCCGCATCACCTACATCACCGCCGATGGCGCGGCGCGGGAAGTGGACGTGGAGGAAGGCGCGACGGTGATGGAGGGCGCCAAGATCCACAATGTTCCGGGGATGGACGCCGATTGCGGCGGCGCCTGCGCCTGCTCCACCTGCCATGTCTACGTCGCGCCGGACTGGCTGGCCCGCCTGCCGGAGAAGGGGCCCATGGAGGACGACATGCTCGATTTCGCGGTCGATCGAAACGAGAGGTCTCGGCTCGCCTGCCAATTGCGGGTTGGGCCGGAATGCGATGGGCTGGTCGTGCATATGCCCGAGCGTCAATTCTAGCCTAAAGCGTCAGGCCTCGCCGGGTCGCGCGCGGGGAGCGCTCTCTTGTAAAAAATCGCCGGCGCGCGGCCGGCGAGTTTGGTGAGCGAGGGGTGCGCGCCACGCGGTCAAAATCGACCGTGATGCACAACGCGCAGACCTCACCTTAATCGCCCTGAGCGTCGAAACAAGCTTGACATGCGCGCCTGACGCAACGGTCGCAGTTAACGCGCCAGAGCGTTTGTGCGGCGGCGACGGCCTGCTAAAAGGCGGCATTGCAGGTGCGAAAGCGCCAATTCCGCAAGCGGCGACAGGAGCGGTTGGTGTCAAAAAAAGTGTACTCGACGGCGGCGGAGGCCCTGGACGGGCTTCTCTTTGACGGCATGCACATCGCGGCGGGCGGCTTCGGCCTCTGCGGCATCGCGGAGAACGCGATCCTGGCGATCCGCGATGCGGGCGTGAAAGACATCACGATCTACTCCAACAACTGCGGCGTCGATGATTTCGGCCTCGGGCTGCTGCTGCAAACACGGCAGATCAAGAAGATGGTCTCGTCTTACGTGGGTGAGAACGCCGAATTTGAGCGGCAGTATCTCTCCGGCGAGTTGGAGCTGGAATTCGCGCCTCAGGGCACGCTTGCGGAACGGATGCGCGCAGGCGGGGCCGGCATTCCGGGCTTCTACACAAAGACCGGCGTCGGCACACAGGTGGCTGAGGGGAAAGAGCAAAAGCAGTTCGACGGCCAGACCTACATACTCGAGCGCGGGATCACGGCGGACCTCGCCATCGTCAAAGCCTGGAAGGGCGACATGGCGGGCAACCTGGTCTTCCGAAAGACCGCGCGAAACTTCAACCCGATGGCGGCCACCTGCGGAAAGGTGACCCTCGCCGAGGTTGAGGAGTTGGCGCCGGTGGGCGCGCTGGATCCCGACAATGTGCACACGCCCGGGATCTTCGTGCAGCGGATCATCAAAGGCGCGTTTGAAAAGCGCATTGAGCGCCGCACGCTCCGCGACGCTTGAGAGGAGAGAGACTATGCCCTGGACACGCGATCAGATGGCCGAGCGCGCGGCCCAAGAGCTCGCCGACGGCTTCTACGTCAATCTCGGCATCGGCATCCCGACCCTGGTGGCCAACTACATCCCCGAAGGCGTGGATGTGACGCTGCAGTCCGAGAACGGCATGCTCGGCATGGGCCCGTTCCCGACCGAGGCCGAGATCGACGCCGATCTCATCAACGCAGGCAAGCAGACCATCACGGAGCTCGACCGCACCAGCTATTTCAGCTCTGCCGACAGCTTCGCCATGATCCGCGGCGGGCATATCAACCTCTCGATCCTCGGGGCGATGGAAGTGGCTCATAACGGCGACCTCGCCAATTGGATGATCCCGGGCAAGATGGTGAAGGGCATGGGCGGCGCCATGGACCTGGTCGCCGGCGTGCAGAGGGTGGTCGTGATCATGGATCACACCAACAAGAAGGGTGAGACCAAGCTCCTCAAAGAATGCACGCTGCCGCTCACAGGCCAGGGGGTGGTGGACCGGATCATCACCAATCTGGGCGTGTTCGACGTCGTCGATGGCGGGCTGAAGATCGTCGAGACGGCGACGGACGTCTCAGAGGCGGAGATCCGCGAAAAGACCGAGGCGACCATCGTCGGCTGAGCCGGCCCCGCCCTCGGCGCGGCTAGCGGGACGCGGGCTCCAAGCGCATGGCCGTGCCGAACGACGCGCGGACCCCGGCGGGCGACAGCGGCACGCGGATTGTCCGGCCCTCGCGCCAAAGGGGCGTCTGATCCGAGAAATTCTCGCTGTTGATCCAACCGTCTTGTCCGCCCAGCAGCACGAAGAAATTGGCGTCGGGGTCGGAGAGGTCGGAGATGTGCCGCGACTGCGCGCCGAAGAACGCCGTGTGCGGCTCGTCGGTCAGCGCATGGGAGGACTTCATCAGCGTCTCGCGGCTTCCGGCGATGGGGATGGTCTCCAGCAGATAACGATCCCCGATCAGGGGCACGCGGCCGAACAGATGCTGGATCCGCAGCGTATGGACATCGCCCCAGCGGACGCCCTCGCCATGCAGCGCCGCCATGCGCTCAATGGCGGGCGCGAGCACCGCCGCCGCATCACCCGGCGGGAGCTGGTTGAAATCCTCTGCGAGGAACGTCCGGGTCAGGTTGAGGCTGTCATAGGCCTCATGCTCCTCCGGGCGGCCAAGCCGCGCGTAAACCGCCGGCGCCAGCTTGGCGATCATCGCTTCGAACAGCGGCGCCCCGCGGCTCGCGATGTCATAACGCCCGTCCCAAGCCAGCAGCGCCGCAACCGCCGCCGCCTCATCCTCCTCCGCCTCCGCCGCATGGGCCTCCAGCGCCGGTCGCAACGCCGTCACCAGCTCCTGTGACAGGAGCGAGGTGACGTCGAGCTGGATCGCCGCGGCGTCCGCAACGCTGATGGCGCGGTCTTCCGCCAGCAAGCCGGTGAGCCGGCGGATCCGCTCATCCTGGGAGAAGAACCCGGCATAGGGCCGATCATCCCGGGTGGACGGACGATTATTCGTCGAGGCGAGGAAGCCCTCGGGCGGATTCACCACCGCGGGCAAATCGCCCGCATCATAGAAGCGCGCCCATTCGCGGTCGGACTGCGCGGGGCTCGTGAGCAGACGCAAGCCGTCCCCCGGCTCGCGCACCGGCACCTTGGTGGCGATCACGCCGGCGATGTCGCCATTGGCGTCCCCCGCGAGGAAGGTCTGCGGCGGGACCGCGAAATCCTCCATGGCGGTACGAAACTCAGCCACATTGTCCGCCCGCATCGCGCCGAGCAGCGCGGTGAATTCATCGGACACCTGATGGCCGATCCATCGGATGGCGAAGGGCGCGTCCTCCGCCGTCGGGAGCGGCTCGAGCTCCGAGAGCACCGGGCCATAGGCGGTGTTGCGGCTGGTGGTCTCCCGGTCGAGCCAGAAGCGCACGCCGACCTCATGGGTGGTGGTCTCAAACGCGTCCGGCGGCAGGGCCGAGACATCCACGAGTTGGCTAATGGTCGCCCGTAAATTGGTGCCGCCCCAAGCGAGCCGCTCATTGCGGCCGAAGCCCAACACGGGCGTCCCGGCCAGCATCATGCCCACCGCCTGGTAGGAGGGCGACCGGACGCCGGCGATCAGCCAGACATTGGGGATCAGGAAACCCAAATGCGGGTCATTGGCGATGATCGGCGCGCCCGTGGCGCTGCGCTCCGGCGCCACCACGAAACTGTTGCTGCCGGATTTGCCGAAATAGGCGGACAGCTCCGCCAGGCGGCCCAGCGCCTCCCGATCCGGCGCCCGGGCGGTGCGCAACGCGGCGCGGAGATCCGGATTGAAGGTGGTGACGCCCGACCCGCTGACCGCGGCGATGCGCTCGAACAAGCGCTCCCGGAGCGCCGGGTCTTCGATGGAGAGGAGCGTCAGCATCGCGCCCCAGTTGATGTCGAGGCCGGAGGCGCGGCCGATTGTGATGCTGTCCGCCGCGGTCCAGGGCTCCCAATCGATGCCGAGCAACTCGAACTCATGGGGCAATTGATCGGCGGAGAGCTGCGCGGCGTAGGCGTTCACACCCTCAACATACGCCTCCAGCCAGACCTTCGTCTCATCCGGCATGGCGGCGTAGACCGCGGGGGTGGCGCGGTCGAAATCGAAAGCGCGCAGCGCCGTGTCGATCTCGGTTGTGAACGGCCCCGCGCTCTCGGAAAGCCGCCCCTGCACCAGCCGGCGCAACAGCGCCATTTGCCCGAGGCGGAGATGTGCGTGGACGAGGCCCAGCGCGTAGGCGGCGTCCCGGTCTGTGCTCGCTTCGATGAAGGGCACCTTGTGGTCGTCCCACCGAAGGGTGACGGGCGCGATGAGGTTAAGATCCTCGGTGGGGAACTGCGAGAGGCGGGCGTCTCGGGTGATCGGCTCGGGCAACTCGACCAACAGCGCGCAGCCTGAAACGAGCGCGCCCAACGCCAGCGCTTTCACGGCCGTCATCGCCGTCCTCACCGCCCGCCGCATGCGCGCCTCCCGCTTCTCGCCGCCCCCTCTCTCGGGCGGCGGTATAGCCGCTCAAATGCGGCGGATGGGCGAAAAACCAAACTGACCCGCGAGAGTGTGATCCCCGGAGCGCGTGTGATGTCGGAGAACGTTTGCTGCGTCAGACGTCGAGCCGCCCGAGCATGCGGACAGCCTCCGCCTCCGCCGCCGTGAGTTCGGCCTCAAGCGCCGCGGCGCGCTCCGCGGTCAGCCCGCGCGCCCCTTTCTCCCCGGCGCTCTCGGCCGCCGCCGCCGCATCCGCCAAGCGCAGCAGGCCGCACCCCCGCGCCGAGCCCTTCACCGCATGGGCCGCCATCACCCAGCCCTTCGCGTCCCCGTTGGCGAGGGCCGCCTTCAGATCGGCGACCAGCCCCTGGGCGCTCGCAAAAAACAGCGCCAGCACCTCGCGCTGGAGGTCGGCGTTGGACATGGTGTGATGGTCCAGCACGGCGCGATCGAGCACGGGCGGCGCGGCGGGATCGGCGGTGAGAGGCATGGTCCACGCTCCGGAGGCCTTGGCGGCGACAGTGGGCAGAATACGCCGCGCAGCCTTGGCGCTTTGCGAAGAAACAGGGTGAATGATGGCAAGGTTAACGCGCCTGACGCTGCGCCCCCCTTGCGCGCCCGCCGCCCGCGCCGTAAGTGCGGTGGCTCTGGTGCGGCTGGGTAGCTCAGCTGGTTAGAGCGCAGGACTCATAATCCTGAGGTCGAGGGTTCGAGTCCCTCCCCCGCCACCAGTCTTTTCAGTCACTTAGTCCTAGATTCTGGTTTCGTGGAGATACGAAAAGGATTGGTGTGCCTAGAATGTGCCTGGGACGCGCGGAACGCCCCAGGCGGAATGACCGATCTCAGGTCAGTTTGGGAGCACTCTCGCGACGTCTTCTGCGACGTTTGCCGTCGTTTGGCTGGCTGGGCCTTGGAGCCCCGGCGAGGCGCGCATCGCGGCGATCTCGGCGGCTGAGATGGCGATCATCGTCCTTTGACAGCGGCCGCGGCGGACAGCAGGGGGCCTGTCGCTTTAAGCGGCGCGGCCGAAGGCGCGGGCGAGGGGTTCGTGCTGTTTCATTGTGATTGCGAGGCATGAGGCCTCCATTTGAAAATATCTGGAATTTTAACCGGGCAGAAGCCGGTGGACGGTCGGGTGGGAGCAGGCCGCACAGGCCGCCCGAAAGGCCGCGTGAGGTGGACTGATGATCCAACCATGGTGGGGCGAACGGTGTGATCTTCAGAGGCGGCGAAGGTCTCTCCCATTAAGAGGTCGCTCAGCATCGTTCCGAGATCCCGGGTCCCGTTGTGACGGGCGCTACGGCCCCTGCTGTCCGGAGGACATCATGGGATTTTCCGGCGCTCTCTCGGCGGGCGAACGAAGCTAGGCTTTCTCCATATGAGGACTTTCTGGAGCACTTTCCGAATTTCATTTGAAAAATCAGAGTCTTGCGCCCTCACACCGCCATCATCGCCGCGGAGGCTAAAAACAGCGCCAAATTGGCCGCCAATCCGAGCATCTCTTGGACGTCCGTCGGCGGCGGCGGTCGGGCGGACAGTGCGCCGCCATTCGGCCCTCGCAACGCGGCGCCCTGTGCAGAATTGGACGTCGGAGAGATCTCTCACACGCTCATCGCGTTTCCCGCCAAGCCCGCCTTGCGGGCCAGGCGCGAGCGTCCCATAGTCGCGCCGCGCAGGGCGAGGCCCTGACCTTCTCCCCGGTCGCGCCTCGGCGACATTCTCTCTCGGAGGCGCCGATGGCTGAGCCCCTTTCAATCGAGACCGACGCGCGCGGGGTCGCGACGCTGCGGCTGGCTCGGCCGGAGCGGCACAATGCGCTGAACGCGGAGCTGATCACCGCGCTGACGGAAGCGGCCCAGCGCGTTGGAGCGGATCCGGCGGTCAGGGTGGTCGTGCTCACCGGCGCGGGCGAGAGCTTTTGCGCCGGCGGGGACCTCGAATGGTTCCGCCACAGCGTCTCGCAGGACCGCGCCGGCCGCATGGATGAGAGCCGCCGCCTCGCCGATCTGTTCGCCGCGCTCAACAGCGTGCCGAAGCCCGTGATCGGCCGGATCAACGGCCAGGCGTTCGGCGGCGGCGTCGGGCTGATCAGCGTCTGCGACTTGGCCATCGGGCTGGCCGCCGCGCCCTTCGCGCTGACGGAAGTGCGCCTCGGCCTGGCGCCGGCGAACATCTCGCCGTATGTCGTCGCCAAGATCGGAGCCGGCGCCGCCCGCGCGGTGATGCTCTCCGGGGCGGCCTTCACCGGCGCGCGCGCCCGGGAAATCGGGTTGCTCACCGAGACCGCAGCGGATCTTGAGGATCTGGACGCCCAGGTGGAGGCGGCGGTGGCCGCCCATCTCGAGGCCTCCTCGGAGGCGGTTGCGGCCACCAAGGCGCTGATCGCGGCGGTCGACGGCGAGCCGCCCAACTCCATGGGCGACTACACGGCGGGGGTGTTGGCCGATGTCTGGGACAGCGCGGACGGCCGGACCGGCATCGAGTGCTTCTTGGAGAAACGGCGCCCGCCCTGGCGCAGCAAACGATGAGCAGCGCGCCCAGCGCCGCGGCCCAGGCCCAAGCCGCCGCCGACTTAGCGGGTTTCGAACGGCGGGAGATCGCCGCCGTGGGCGACAGCCACGCGCTCTACGCGTTTGGCTATTGCCAGGATGTGGACGTCTATTGGCTCGGCCCCCGGCTGATGCACCGCGTCGCACGGGACGGCCTCCGCTCGCTCATCACGCTGGAAGATCTCGGCTTCTTCGGAGAGCGCCATCTGGCGAGCTACCGCGCGATCCTGCTCAGCTTTGGCGAGATCGACGCGCGATCGCATCTGCCGCGCATCGCCGCCGAGCGCGCGCAGAGCCTGGAGGTCGCCGCCGCGGACGTCACGGGGCGCTTCATCGACAGCCTCGCCGCGCAGGATTTGCTGCCTTGGGACAAGGTGCTGCTGGCCGGCGCGCCGGCGCCGTCGGCGCTGTTTCTTAGCCCCGAGGAAATCCAAGCGCAGCTGACGCTCCGCCGCGCCATGAATGACGGCCTCCGCGCCGGCGCTGCGCGGCTCGGCTGCGCGTATCTGCCCCCCGCGGACGCGCTGATCGACGCCGATGGCGTGTTGGCGAGCCGCTATGATCTCGACGGCGTCCACACCAATTACGATGGCGCAGCGATCTCCACGGGACTGCTGACAGAGCGCGTGGGGTTGCCCCGGCGCCTGGAGAGCCGAGACATCGATATTCTGCAAATGACGGTCGCCAATCGCCACGGCTTCGGCTGAGCGGCGCGCAGCAGCGCCTCGACGCGGTCTCCGATCAGGCGACCCGCTGCACGCCTTCCTCGCGGAGCGCGGCGATGGAAGGGTAGCCGTTCACCGCCATCATCAGATCCGCCTCGGCGAGGATGCATTTCATCACATGCGCCGCCCCCGCCGGGCCGTCGAGCGCGAGCCCGTAGAAGAAAGGCCTGCCGACGCCCACCGCAGTCGCGCCCATCGCCAGAGCCTTCACCACATCGCTGCCGGAGCGGATGCCGCTGTCAAACAACACAGGCAAGCCGCCGGAGCCCTTCACCACATCCGGCAACATGTCGATGGCCGCAATGCCGCCATTGGCCTGGCGGCCGCCATGGTTCGAGCAATAGATCGCGTCCGCGCCCGTATCGACGGCGCGGCGCGCGTCATCGCCATGGCAGATCCCCTTGAGCACGATGGGCAGCTTCGTGATGGAGCGCAGCCAGGCCATGTCGTCCCAAGTGAGCACTTTGCCAAAATTGGTCATCACCGTCATGATCGCGGCGTTCAGATCCTCTTCGACGGGCCGCTCGATCATGTCCTTGAAGCGCGGGTCGGAGAAATAATTCTGCATCACATGCCCGCGGAGCTGCGGGAAATTGGAGGCGTTCAAATCCCGCGGGCGCCAGCCGGTGACCCAAGTGTCCAGCGTGACCACCAGCGCTTTATATCCGGCCCGCTCCGCGCGGCGCACCAAGCTCTCGGCCAGCTCTTTGTCCTTGGGCGTGTAAAGCTGGAAGAACGCCGGCACGTCACCGCAATGGGGCAGCACCTGCTCCATCGGATCGTTGGAGAGCGTGGTGTGGCAATAGGGGACGCCCGCCAGCGCGGACGCTTGGGCCGCGGCGATGTCGCCATGCTGGTCCACGGTCGCCATGCCGGTGACGCCGATGGGCGCCATGAACAGCGGGTGGTCGAGCTTCAGGCCGAACAGCTCGATGGAGAGGTCGGGCGCGCTGCTGTCCACCATCATGCGCGGGACCATGCCCCAATGGGCGAAGGCGGTGGCGTTGCGATCCTGGGTCAGCTCATCGCCGCAGCCGCCTTGGACGTAATTGAGCACCATATCCGGCAACGCCGCCTCGGCGCGCCGCACCAGCGTCGCGAAATCCGTGGGCACTTTCGGCAGCACCCCGGTCAAGCCGCCCAGGTAGATCTCCAACTGGTAATCGCCGTATTTCGGCATCGCCGCGCCTCCCACTTACACGTGCGTTTTCCCATGCGTTTTCAAGCCGTCCTCCGGCGAACGCTGAGCGCTCACCGTGGCGGAGACGCCGGGCGCAAGCAAGGCCCGAGCGCGACACCCACGACGGCTCACCGCAAATGGGGCAGCCTCGGGATCGGACGGATCACGGGATCGGCGAAGCGCCGCAGCGCATCCTGACGGTCGAGCTGGCGCAGCCGGTTCTGCGCGAGCCGACGGTCCGCCGCGGTGGCGGTCGGCTTGAGCAATCGGCTGCGGATCGCCAAGCGCTCGGTCAGGCTGGCGGCCACGGAGCGCTGCGCCGCTCGGGCCGCTTGACCGCGCTGATAATCTTGCAGGGCCTGACGCCGGAGCGGCGCCGGGGCGCCGGAGAGGCGCGGCGCCGGTCCACCGGCGCGACCGCTCGCCAACGCCGCGCCGAGCCGCGCTCGGGCCAGTGTCTCCTGCGTGGTCGGCCGCACGCGCCCGCGCGGCCCGCCCGGCCCAGACGCGCCCAGCCTCACGTCCCGCGTGCGCGGCGCCGCAGAAGAAGCGCCGGCTCTCGCGCGGGCCGCCTGGGCGACCCTCGGCTCGCCCGCCACATACAAGCCGGCGCCGTAGGCGGTCTGGTAGGCTGCGCGTGATGCGGGGCAGCGTGAGAAATCCGCGACGGCGGGCGCGCCGGCGAGCCCATCCGCATAGCCCCGATCAGACGGCTCCGCGCAGACGGACGCCGGCTCTCGGCCATGCGCGTCCACCGGGGTCACAGCGCCCGCCGCGACGGCGCAAGCGAACAGCAGCGCTCGCCCCTCAAATGCAAAGCCGCGCCGGATCCTGGTGTACCCCGCCATTCGTCCGCGCCCCCTATCACCGCTCGCCGCGTCGGCGTAACGTCCCCGCCGATTGCAGCCTCGCTGAAACTTCGAGAGATCCCATGCCCGGTCAAGTTTTGCGCTTTGGCGCGCGCGCGGATCGCGTCGCCGCCGCCGTGGAAGCCTTGGTTCCCTCCGCGCAGATCCCCGGCGCCGTGTTTGGCCTCGAATGCGATGGCGAGCGGCGCTTCTCCGCCATCGGCTTTATGGACATCGAACGATCCCGCCCGATGCCGATGGATGCGATCTTCCGCATCGCCAGCCTCACCAAGCCAGTGGCCGCGGTCGCCGCCTTGCAGATGGTGGAGGACGGGCTGTTCACCTTGGACGACCCGGTGAGCCGCCTCGCCCCGGAGTTGGCCGCGCCCCGCGTCCTCCGCCGCATCGACGGCCCGGTGGACGACACCGTGGCCGCCGAACGTCCGATCCTGATGGGCGATCTTCTCGCCTGTCGGATCGGGCTCGGCATGTTGCTGCCGTCGCCGGAGGCGCCCCGGCCGCCGATCCTCGACCTCATGGCCGAGCGCGGCTTCGCGGTGACGCCCAACGCGCCGCCTTTCGCCGACGCCGACGCCTATCTGGCGGCGCTCGCGGACATGCCGCTGATGCGCCACCCGGGCGAAACCTGGCTCTACGACACCTCCATCAATGTGCTCGGCGCAGTGATGGAGCGCGCCGCCGGCAAACCATTGCCGCACATATTGGCGGAGCGGGTTTTCGAGCCCCTGGGCATGGTCGACACCGGTTTTCACGTCGCCCAGGACGCGCTCGACCGGCTGCCGCCGAGCTACCGGGCGGGGCCCTCGGCGGACGCGCCGCGCGCAGCCGATAAGGCCGGGGCCGAGAGCCGCTACGCCGCGCCGCCCGCTTTCGCCTCCGCGGCGGCGGGATTGGTGACGACCGCCGAGGATTATCTGGCGTTTTGCCGCGCGATGCGGGGGATCGGGGCGAAGGTCCGCTCGGCGGTCGCGTCGGGCGCCGCACTGTCCACGGAGCGCGGCGGCGCCCCGCTGTCGCCCGCCTCTTACGCCGCGATGACCACAGGTCAGATTGCGCCGGAGCAGCGCCTGGGCATGGCGTTCGGCCCGGGCTTTTGGGAGCGCCACAATTGGGGCCTTGGCGTCGCCTTGCTCGAGGGGCGCGCGCCGGGAGACGCGTTCGGCGTCGGTTGGGATGGCGGGCGGGGAACCACGGCGTCCTGGGATGTGGAGACCGGGGTGAGCGCCGCGCTGTTCACCCAGCGAATGCTCGACGGCGCGCCGATGGCTGAGCTGTTCCACGCCTTCCGCGCCGCATTGCACAGTGATCGCTGGTGAGCGGCCCCCGCGGAGGAGCCGCCCCGACCGGCCGCGTCATGCGCCGTCTGGGACTGATCGGCGGCATGAGTTGGGAGAGCACGGCGGTCTATTATCGGCTGCTGAACCAGGGCGTTCGGCAGCGGCTCGGCGGGCTGCATTCCGCAGATCTCGTGCTGCGCTCCGTCGACTTCGCGCCCATCGCCGCGCAACAAGCCGCGGGCGCCTGGGCGGAGGCCGGCGCGGCGCTGGCGGAAGCGGCGGGGCAGCTGCGGGCGGCGGGCGCCGACGCGCTCATGATCTGCACCAACACCATGCATCTTCTGCGGGAGGAGACACGGGCGGGCGCGGCGTTACCGCTGATCGACTTGCTCGACGTGACGGCCGAGGCGCTCCTCAAGGATGGGCGGCGGCGTCCCCTGTTGCTCGGCACCGCCTTCACGATGGAGCACGGGTTTTACACGCGCGCGCTGGCGCGCCATGGGCTCAAAGCGATCACGCCCAACGCAGCGGACCGCGCGCTGACGCACCGGGTGATCTATGACGAGCTCTGTCAGGGCGTTATCCGGCCGGAGAGCCGAGCCCCCTTGCGCGACGTGATCGCCCGAGCCGCGGATGAGCACGGCGCCGACGCCACCCTGCTCGCTTGCACGGAGCTTGGCCTCTTGCTCGATCCAGACGCGTTGCCGACACCCGGCTACGACACCACGGCGCTCCACTGCCAAGCGGCTTTGGCTTGGGCGCTCAACGGGCGCGAGGAGGCCCTGTAGTGCAGAGCGATATAACCGAGGCGGCGTTTGACCCGGCATGGCTCGGGGCGGACCCGGACAGCGTGAAAGGCTTCCTCCATCCTGAGGAGGGCGCCGCGCTCTACCACGCGGCGCGCGCGGCGGCGGCGCTGGGGCCTTGCCTCGAGATCGGCAGCTATTGCGGGAAATCAGCGCTTTATCTCGGCGCCGCCTGCAAAGCCGCCGGGGCCGTGCTGTTCGCCGTCGATCATCACCGCGGCTCCGAAGAGAACCAGCCGGGGTGGGAGTATCATGACGCCGACCTCTGGGACGCGGAGGCCGGCGCGCTCGACACGCTGCCGAGCTTCCGCCGCACGCTCCGCCGCGCGGCGCTGGAGGAGACCGTGATCCCGGTGGTCGGCCGCTCCGCCGTGGTGGCGGCGCACTGGGGAACGCCGCTCGG
Organism: Pseudomonadota bacterium; assembly: GCA_039198535.1. Taxonomy (GTDB): domain Bacteria; phylum Pseudomonadota; class Alphaproteobacteria; order Rhodobacterales; family Rhodobacteraceae; genus JALEGB01. The sequence goes on along the minus strand of JBCCTM010000002.1, from coordinate 403 downwards.
CTTCCTGTTCATCGATGGCGGGCACACCAGCGCCGCGGCGACGGCCGATTACGAGGGCTGGACGCCTCATCTGGCCCCGGGCGGGACCCTGGCGATCCATGACGTGTTCCCCGACCCCGCCGATGGCGGCCGCCCGCCCTTCGAGATCTATGAGCGCGCCGGCGCCTCAGGCCGCTTCGAAGAGCAGGCCGCCATCCACAGCCTGCGCCTGCTGCGCAAGCGTTGAGGTGACCGAGCCTGCAACGGGCGTTCATCGAGGAAGTCTCAGTTGAAGTTCTTTGTTAAAGCCGCGCTTGGACTGGTCGGCGTGCTCGTCGTCAGCGTTGTGGCGGTCGGGGGCTGGGTCTGGAGCGAAACACAGCTTCCCGCTGACGTACCAACGCCGACGATCGAGCCGCGCGGC
>JBCCTM010000001.1:0-42219 GCA_039198535.1 Pseudomonadota bacterium | reverse complement strand
GGGCTGTTTTCGAGCCTTCTCGCGCGAGCGAAGTCAGTCAGGCTTTGGGGCCCGCATGCGCTGATCGCCCTCGCCGCGACCGCCGTCTATGGCGCGCTTCTGGCGCTGGACGGGCCCGCCGCGCTCCGCGCGCTCCGCGAGGCGCAAGACGGCGTCGCCTTGGAGATGCTGCTCCTGTTCGGGCAGATCCTGGCCATCGCCCTCGCCGTAACGCTCATTTTCGAAAGCCGACGCCTGAAGGCGGAGGCCATGCGCCGCCGAGCGGCGGAAAGCGAGGCGGAGCGGCTCGCGCAAAGGGATCACCTCACCGGCCTCGCCAACCGCCGCCATTTGAGCGCCGTCGCTCCGCAGCTGATCGCAGAAGCGGAGGCGGGCGGCCGCCATCTTGCGGCCCTCCTCGTCGACCTCGATCGCCTGAAGCCCGTGAACGACACGCTCGGACATGCGGTGGGCGACCATATGATCACCACCGTCGCCGCAAGGATTGAGCGAAGCGCGCCGCAGGGCGCTGTGGTCGCCCGAATTGGCGGGGACGAGTTTGTGGTCGTCTACCCCCTCGACGCAGCCGACGCGCAAGCCGCCGCGACAGGCGCGGCGCGGCGGATGTTGGCGCAGGTGGCGAAACCGATCGGATCGACGGGCGCGGCAGTGGGCGCGGGCGTGGGCGCGGGAATAGGACTGGGCGCTGGCCTAAGCGCGGCGCAGCAACTTGACGTCAGCGCCAGCATCGGCGTGGCCACCGCCGAGCCCGCGGAGGGCCTGGAGCAGCTGCTCCGCCGCGCGGATCAAGCAATGTACTGCGCCAAGGGCAATGGCCGCAATCAAGTGGCGCATTTCGATGAAGCCATGGGCGAGCTGCTCCGCAAGCGCGCGGCGTTGGAGACGGATATGCTCCGCGCGCTGAAGGCCGATGAGTTCGAGCCGTATTTCCAACCGCTCGTGGATCTGGGCACCGACGATATCTGCGGCGTCGAGGTGCTGGCGCGCTGGCGGCATCCGACCCGCGGCGTGGTGCTTCCGGTGGAGTTCGTGCCGATCGCCGAAGAGGCCGGCGTGATTGGCGAATTGAGCGAGGCGGTGCTCCGCAAAGCCTGCCGGGCCGCCGCACGCTGGCCAAACGCGCTCACGCTCGCCTTCAACGTCTCTCCGCTGCAGTTTCGCGACCCCAACTTGGCGAGCGCGATCCACCGCGTGCTGGCGGAGACAGGCTTTCCGCCCGAGCGGCTGGAGATCGAGCTGACGGAAAACGCGGTGATCCTGGATCTCGACGCCGCCCGCGCCACGCTGGCGGAGCTGAAAGAGACCGGCGTGCGCGTGGCGCTCGACGATTTCGGCACCGGCTACTCCAGCCTGTCCAGCCTGCGGCAGCTCCAGTTTGATAAGGTCAAGATCGACCGGAGTTTCGTCACCGACGCGCAGGACGACACCGAGAACCGGAAGATCGTGGAGGGAATCTTAGGGCTCACGCAGAGCCTTGGGCTGACCACCACGGCCGAGGGCATTGAGTCGGCGGAAGAGGAGGCGTGGCTCAAGCGTCTCGGATGCGACCAGGGGCAGGGCTATCTCTTCTCAAGGCCGGTGAACGCCGATGAGTTGAGCTTCCTCTTGGACGCGAGAGATGAGCAAGCCGAGCCGCATGATGGGACGCTTCAAAAGCGGTCCGCTCCGTGATCCGCATCCTTCCTCGCTTGTTGAAACTATTTTTATCCCATTGTTTTTGAACGCGCTTCGCCTTTTGGGACGGCCCATGGGCGAGAACACCGCTTGACGGGACAGCGTCCGCGGCGCGATACGGCGCGCGGGCGTCGGTCTCGCGAGGGCGAGAGAGGCCGCGCTCAGCCGAACTCGCCCCGACATGGAGACAGTCCATGGCTCTGGCAGTGATGCCGGCGCAGAAGCCTGCGCAACCTTCCTTTTCTTCGGGCCCCTGCCCTAAGCGTCCTGGATGGACCTTAGAGAGCGTCGCCGAGCGCGCGCTGCTGGGTCGATCACACCGCGCCAAAGGGCCGAAAGCTCAGCTCAAAGAAGCCATTGAGAAAACCAAGCAGGTGCTTGGCCTGCCCGAGGGTTACCTGGTCGGCATTGTACCGGCCTCCGACACCGGCGCGGTCGAGATGGCCATGTGGTCCATGCTCGGGGCGCGGCATGTGGACATGCTCACCTGGGAGAGCTTCGGCGCCGGTTGGGTCACCGACGCGGTCAAGCAGCTGAAGCTGGCCGACTGCAACGTGCTCGAAGCCCCCTATGGCGAGCTGCCGGATCTCTCCGCCGCGCGGCCTGACGCCGACCTCCTGTTCAATTGGAACGGCACGACCTCCGGGGCCCGCGTGGCCAACGCCGATTGGATCGTCGACAACCCGGAGCGCATCGTCATTTGCGACGCCACCTCCGCCGCCTTCGCCCAAGACATCGACTGGGCGAAGATCGATGTGGGCACGTTCTCCTGGCAGAAGGTGCTGGGCGGCGAGGCGGCCCATGGCGTGCTGATCCTCTCGCCGCGGGCCGTGGCCCGGCTAGAGAGCTACAAACCCGATCGGCCGCTGCCGAAGATCTTTCGGCTCACCAAGGGCGGCAAGCTCAACGCCTCGATCTTCGAGGGGGCGACCATCAACACCCCGTCCATGCTGGCCGTGGCCGATTACCTCGACGCCCTCGATTGGGCCGCGGGGCTCGGCGGGCTAGAGGCGCTGATCGCCCGGGCCGACGCCAACACCGCCGCTTTGATGGCGTGGGTCGAGGCGACGCCCTGGGTCGCGCCTTTGGTGAGCGATCCGACTTCGCGCTCCAACACTTCCGTTTGCCTCAAGATCGTCGACCCGCAGGTCGCCGCGCTTGAGGAGGGCGAGCGGCGGAAATTCAGCAAGAAGCTGGTGACGCTGCTTGAAGAGCAAGAGGCGGCCTTTGACGTCGACGCCTATCGCGACGCGCCGCCGGGCCTGCGGATCTGGTGCGGCGCCACAGTGGAGACGCAGGACATTCGCCTGCTGACGCCGTGGCTCGACTGGGCCTTCGCCCAAGCTAAGGCGGAGCGCTTCTCCGCCGCCGCCTGAGGCCCAACTCCAAAATCCTGTCTGATCATGCGCGGGCCGCTCCCCAGCAAGAGGGACGCTGGCGCGCCTCCACCCCTAGCCGAGCGCCCCCAAGCGCGCTCCGAGGAGCATCCCATGCCTAAGGTACTCATCTCCGATAAGCTCTCCCCCGACGCCGTGCAGATCTTCCGCGATCGCGGCGTCGAGGTCGATTTCGAGCCCGATCTCGGCAAATCGCCTGAAGAGCTGGCCAAGGTGATCGGCGGCTATGACGGTCTCGCGATCCGGTCCGCGACCAAAGCCACCGCCGATCTGCTGGCGAAAGCGGACACTCTCAAGGTGATCGGCCGCGCCGGCATCGGCGTCGATAATGTCGACATCCCCGCCGCCAGCGCCCGCGGCGTCGTCGTGATGAACACGCCCTTCGGTAATTCGATCACCACCGCTGAGCACGCCATCGCCATGTTGTTCGCCGTGGCGCGGCGCATCCCCGAAGCGAGCGAGAGCACCCATGCCGGCAAGTGGGAGAAGTCGCGCTTCATGGGCACCGAGATCACTGGCAAAACGCTCGGCGTGATCGGCTGCGGCAATATCGGCTCCGTGGTGGCCTCCCGCGCCATCGGCCTGCGCATGAAGGTGATCGCTTATGATCCGTTCCTCTCCGTGGAGCGGGCGCGGGAACTCGGCGTTGAGAAGATCGAGCAGGTCGAGGATCTGCTGAAGCGGGCCGATTTCGTGACGCTGCATCTGCCGAAGACGGAGAAGACCGCCAATTTGCTCAATGCCGAACGGATCGCGCTGATGAAGCCGACCGCGCGGATCGTCAATTGCGCGCGGGGCGGGCTCGTGGACGAGGCGGCCGTGGCGGATGCGGTGAAAAACGGCCGGCTCGCCGGGGCCGCCTTCGACGTCTTCGACGAGGAGCCCGCCAAGGAGAACCCACTGTTCGGCTTGGAGAACGTGGTGGTGACGCCGCATCTGGGCGCGGCCACTAAGGAGGCGCAGGAGAATGTGGCGCTGCAGGTGGCCGAGCAGATGAGCGATTATTTGCTCGACGGCGCGGTCAGCAACGCCATCAATATGCCCTCGATCACCGCGGAGGAGGCCCCGCGCCTCAAGCCCTGGGTGGAGGTCGCTGAGATCCTGGGCGCGCTCACTGGCCAGTTGACCCATGATCCGGTCAAGCGGGTGGAGATTGAATATGTGGGCTCGGCGGCGGAGCTGAACGTGAAGCCGCTCACCGCGGCGGCTCTGGCGGCTTTCCTGCGGCCGACCCTGGGCGATAGCGTCAATATGGTGTCAGCGCCTGTGCTGGCGAAAGAAAGGGGCGTCGAGCTGGCGGAGACGCGCAATGAGCGCACCGGCAGCGCCTATGAGGGCTATGTGCGTATGATCGTCACCACGGCGAGCCAAACGCGCTCGGCGGCGGCGACCGTCTTCTCAGACGGCCGGGCGCGGTTCATCCAGATCAAAGGCATCAATCTGGAGGCGGAGCCCTCCCCTCACATGCTCTACACCACCAATGAGGATAAGCCGGGTTTCGTGGGCGCTCTGGGCACGGCGCTGGGCGAAGAGGGCGCGAATATCGCCACGTTTTCCATGGGCCGCTCAGGCCCAGGCGGCGAGGCGATCACCCTGATCGGCCTAGATGCGCCCTTGACGGACGCGCAGCTCGAAAAGCTCCGCGCCACCAAACTGATCAAGCGCGCCGAAGGGCTGAAATTTCAGCTGATGGCGCAGTAGGTCCTGAGCGCGGCGGTGTCGATCAGATGAGCGACGCCGCCAAGATCACATGGCCGGGCTCTTCCGCGCAGTTGAGGCGAGAGCCGAGCGCGGCCGCCAGGCGATGGGTGAGGAGGGCCGGGCTCTCTTTGGGCTCCATCGGCTTTGGGTCGCCGCCAAGGCCGCCCTCCAGCAGGAGAGACTGGATGCGCGGCGTCAGCTTCAGCATCGGGCCTTCCGCGACCACCAGCATCATCCGCTCCGCTGATCCCTCGGGCGCGGCGAGGCCCACGCGCAGCACGCCGCCGCGGGGCAAGGCCTCGACGCCCAGCAGCACGAGATTGAGCAGCAGCCGCATGCTATGCCGCGGCAGCACATCGTCGCCGGGCTCCCAGTCAAGCTGCACTCGGCCGCCTTCGAGCAGAGCGGCGCTCATGTCCCGAAGCTCGGAGAGGCGCACCTGGTCTCCCATGGAGCCGCCGACGCCGAACGCCGCCCGGTAAAAGGCGAGGCGCGCCGCCGCTTGGCGCGTGCTGTCCGCGATCACGCGGTTTGCGTGGTCCCGGGTGGCGTCGTCGACGCGTCCGCCGAGGAATTCAACGCCATTGCCCAGCGCGCCGATCGGCCCGGCCAGATCATGGCAAATGCGGGAGCTCAGCATCGAGACGAGCGTGACGTCGTCGATCGGGGCGGCAGTCGGTTGCGCGTGGCGCGTTTCGGCCATCATTATTCTCGGTATCCCATCCAACCCGGTCCACTCACCCGTCGTCGGGTATAGCCCATTATCCTTAACCGGAAGGCGCCAGCGCCCGGCCGTTAGCGAAAAAAAGCAACCGTCTCGGCGAGTGCGGCGTCGACGCCCCGACCGCACCGTGGAGATGTCGACCGGAGAGGCTGTGCCACCGCCGGCCCCGGCCCGCCGTCGCGCTGTGTCCGCTTGTTCCGATTTCACTCGCGCAGCAGGCGAATTGTCTCAATCCAACACGTCGCGCTGCGCCTCGCTAGAGGATCCGCCGTCCCCTTGGCGCTCCTCCCCGTCATTAGAGCTCTGTTTTTGCTTGAAAAACCTGAGACGGGGCCGAATTGGATCACCTCTTGCCACCCCTCCGCACGCCTCGACGGCGCACACAGAGAGAGGGTCGGCAATGTCCAACGGTACAAAAGGTCGCGCGCTTTACCATGGCGCTGTTTTTTCGCTTACCATGGCGGCGCTCGTCGCGGGCGTATCAACGCCGGCGCTGGCCACCGGGTCGACTGGGAACGGCCTCACGCAAAATGCGCTGGTGATCAACAACACGTTCAAGCTCAACAACAAGGGCGTCAAAAAGAACGCGAAAAAGATCAAGCAGAACAAAAAGGCGATTAAAAAGAACGAGCGCAAAATTAAGCGGACGATGCGGAAGGTGCGGACCACCGCCAAAGGCGTGAAGGCCAATGGCGCGGCCATCGCCGGGTTGGCCCATGACGTGGCTGAGAACACCGACACGATCGGCTCGCTGAAGCGTCAGCAGAACAACAACACCCGCGCCATCGAGGACAACACCGACACGATCGGCTCGCTGAAGCGCCAGCAGAACAACAACACCCGCGCCATCGAGGACAACACCGACACGATCGGCTCGTTGAAGCGCCAGCAGAACAACAACACCCGCGCCATCGAGAAGAACACCGACGGCGTGGCCGAGAACAAGAACACGCTGGCCCAGCACAAGACGGCGATGGACGCCATCGGCGATCAGGCGGACAACAACACCGCCGGGATGCAGGCCAACGCCGGCGATATCGCCGACAATAAGACGCAGATCGACGCGAACACCGCGAAGACCGCGCAAAACATGGCGGCGATCACCCAGAACGCGAACGGCGTGGCGCAGAATGCGGCGGGTGTGGCGGACAACGCCGCTGGCGTGGCGGACAACGCCGCTGGCGTTGCGGACAACGCGACCCAAATCGAGACGAACCGTCAGGTGGGTGAGCGGAACATCCGCGACATCGCCAACGCCAATCTCGAGATCGACAAGCTCGGCACCGAGGTCGCCTTCAACAGCCGCGCCATCGGCCAGCTGCAGAAGGACGTGCAGGGTCTGAAGGAGCGCGACGATGAGCTGGCCGCCGGCATCGCCGCCGCGCTGGCGCTCGAGAACCCGACCTTCATGCCGGGCCAAGACGTGGCGGTCCGCGTCGGCTGGGGCGTGTTCGACGGCAAAGCCGCCATCGGTCTCACCGCGGCGGGCCTCGTCGCCGAGGGCTTCGCGGGAGACACCTCCACCGCGGTCGTGGATCTGGGCTTTGGCTCCGGCTTCGAGGGCAACTCCTTCGCCGCCCGCGGCGGCCTCACCGTCGGCTGGTGAGCCAGGGTCGACCTTCCCTCTGAAACATCAGCGCCGCCGGGGTCAGCCGACCTAGGCGGCGTCTTTTAGATAGCCCGCCACCACACGCTTTTGGCCGGCTTTATCGAATTCCACCGTCAGCTTATCGCCCTCGATCGCTGTGATCGCCCCATAGCCGAACTTTTCGTGGAACACCCGCTGATCGACGGAGAACGCGCTGAGCGCCTGGGCGTCGATCACGAGATTTTTCACCTCTTGCGGGGAGCGCAGCGCGCGGCGCGCGTCGCGCCCGGCGTTCTTCTTCAGGCGGCTCCAGCCCGGCGACGCGTAAGGAGAGCTGTTCCGCGCCCGCTCCTCCAGCATCGAGCCCCGCACCACGCCGTCCAGATCGTCAATCCCGGCGCCGCCAAACGCGCCGCCATAGAGGCCGGGGGGCGTGAGGATCTCCACATGCTCCTCCGCCAGCTCATCGATGAACCGCGAGGGCAAGGCGGTCTGCCATTGATTGTAGATCCGGCGATTGGCGGCGAAGGAGATGGTCAGCTCTTGCTCGGCGCGGGTGACGCCCACATAGGCGAGCCGCCGCTCTTCCTCGAGGCCTTTTTGGCCACTTTCATCCAGGGAGCGCTGCGAGGGGAACAGCCCCTCTTCCCAACCCGGCAGAAACACCAGCGGGAACTCAAGGCCTTTGGCGGCGTGGAGCGACATGATCGAAACCTTCGCGCCCTCCGCCGCCTGCTCATTCTCCATGACCAAGCTCACATGCTCGAGGAAGCCCACCAGGCTCTCATGCTCGGCGAGAGAGCGGACGAATTCCTTCAAATTGTCGAGCCGCCCCGGCGCGTCGGGCGATTTGTCCGCGCGCCACATTGCGGTGTAGCCGCTTTCATCGAGCACCCGCTCCGCCAACTCCACATGGTTGAGCGGCGGTTCGGGCCCTTCATTGGGGCTGAGATCCAGCATCATGCCGGCCTCGATGACCTTTTGTTCGCCGCCGAGCTTACCGAGCCAACGCCGCCAGCGGTCGAAGCTGTCCAGGAGCGCGGCGAGCTCCTTGCCCGCCTTGCCCCGCAGCCCGCTCTCGGCCGTGAGCTGTCGCGCCGCGTCATACAGAGAGATGTTCTCCTGCCGCGCCACCGCTTGGATGCCGGCCAGCGCTTTGTCGCCGACGCCCCGGCGCGGGACGTTGACGATGCGCTCGAAGGCCAGCCCGTCCTCCGGCGAGGCCACCACGCGCAGATAGGCCAGCGCGTCGCGGATCTCCTGGCGCTCATAAAAGCGGGGGCCGCCGATCACACGGTAGGGCAGGCCGATGGTCAGAAAACGGTCTTCAAAGGCGCGCATCTGGTGGGAGGCGCGCACCAGGATGGCCATGTCGTCGAGGCTGCGGGCGGGGCGCCCCCGCGTGCCGGACTGGGCGGCCTCGATCTCCTCGCCAATCCAGCGGGCTTCCTCCTCGCCGTCCCAATGGCCGATCAGCCGGACCTTCTCGCCGCCATCGGCCTCGGTCCACAGAGTCTTGCCCAACCGGTCTTTATTGGCGCTGATCACCGCCGCCGCCGCGCCGAGAATGTGCTGCGTGGAGCGGTAGTTCTGCTCCAACCGGATCACCTGGGCGCCGGGGAAGTCTTTCTCGAAGCGGAGGATGTTGCCCACCTCCGCCCCGCGCCAGCCATAGATCGACTGGTCGTCATCGCCGACGCAGCAGATGTTGGCGCGCGCCGGATCTCCGCCGGCCAGCAGGCGAAGCCAGAGATACTGGGCGACGTTGGTGTCTTGATATTCGTCGACCAAGATGTAGCGGAACCAACGTCGATACTTTTCCAGCACATCCGCGTGGGATTGGAAGATCGTTAAGCAATGCAGCAGCAAGTCGCCGAAATCACAGGCGTTTAGAACGCGCAGACGCTCTTGATACTCCGCGTAAATCGGCGCGCCTTGCCCGGCGGCGAAGGCGTCGCCCTCGCCCTCGGGCAGCCGCTCCGGCGTCCAGCCGCGGTTCTTCCAATGATCAATGAGCCCCGCCATCTGCCGCGCCGGCCAGCGCTTATCGTCGATCTCGCGCGCTTGGATCAGCTGCTTGAGCAGACGCAGCTGGTCATCGGTGTCGAGGATGGTGAAGTTCGATTGCAGCCCCACCAGCTCCGCATGGCGTCGAAGCAGCTTGGCGGAGATCGAGTGGAAGGTGCCGAGCCACGGCATCCCCTCCACCGCGCCGCCCACAAAGCCGCGCACCCGCTCGCGCATTTCCCGCGCGGCCTTGTTGGTGAAGGTGACGGCGAGGATCTCGTTCGGCTGACAGCGGCCGGTGGCGAGCAGATGGGCGAGCCTGGCGGTGAGCGCCCGGGTTTTCCCGGTGCCCGCGCCCGCGAGCATCAGCACCGGGCCGTCCAGCGCCTCAACGGCGGCGCGCTGGGCGTCATTCAAACCGTCGAGATACGGCGCGTTCGCCGCTGCGGCTGTTCGCGCCTGGGCCGCCGCGCGCTCGGACAGGCTGAGTTTGCGCGTCGGTGGAGCGGCGCCCTCGGGCGAGGATGCGTCATCGACGGGCGGAGCGGAGCCATCTACCATATCTTGAGCCGTTCGAGCTGACATCGCCAAGGGCTAGCAGGTTGGCGCGGCCCTGCAAAGCAACGAGTGTTCCGAATATGTTCGGCGCGCGGCCGATGTCCAGGCCGCGCAAGCCGCCCACTGTTTTGTCTTGAGGCCGCTGGGAAAAACAACAATTGTTCCGAAAAAGTACGGAAATGGAGTGGAGAGCGTCGCATGGCTGACGAGGCGGATTGGCCAAAGGCCGGAATTTTGGTCGAAGCGGAGGCCTTTGCGGATCTGGGCGGTTGGTTGGTCGATTCGCAATTCGAGACGCAGATGGGCTCTCCCTATGTGCTCGCCCATGGGTTGGGACGACCGGTGGCCGACGCGACCACCACCGTCGAGATCCCAGAGGCGCGCGACTATGAGATCTGGGTGCGCGCCAAGGACTGGGTCCCCGCTCATCATCCCGGGCGGTTCGCGCTCTCGGTCAACGGACGCCGCTTGGACATTGAGTTCGGCGCCAATGGCCAGGACTGGTCTTGGCAATCGGCCGGATCTTATCCGTTTGAGGCCGGGCCGGCGCGCCTCGCGCTCCACGATCTGACCGGCTTTTGCGGGCGCTGCGACGCGATCTTTCTCAGCGCCGATCCAGGCGCCGGACCGCCGCCCAATGGCGCGGACGCGGCCAGCCGAGCGTGGCGCAAGCGCATGCGCGGATTGCCGGAAGCGCCCGAGCCCGCCGGCGATTTCGACGTGGTCGTCGTCGGCGGCGGCGTCTCCGGCTGCGCGGCGGCTTTGGCCGCGGCCCGTCTCGGCGAACGGGTGGCGTTGATCCATGACCGGCCTGTCCTCGGCGGCAACGCGAGTACCGAGATCGGCCTCATGCCCCGCGGCGCCCAGGGCGCGCTGCTGCGGGAGCTCTCGAAGCGCGGACCCGATGGCGACCTCATGGCGCAGCAGCTGCTGGAGGCTGAGCCGACCGCGACGCTATTCCTGGAGCATCGCGTCATCGACGCCGCGCGGGAGGGTGACCGCATCCGCTCGGTGGACGCCGTGGAGGCGCGGACCGGCCGGGAAATCCGGCTCACCGGCGAGATGTTCATCGACACCAGCGGGGTGGCGCGGCTGGGGCTGCTGGTGGGGGCGGAGACCATGTATGGCCGGGAGGCGCGCGCCACCTACAGCGAGAGCTACGCCCCCGAGATCGGCGATGACATGCATCACGGGAATACGCTGTTTTTCCGCACGCGCATGGCGGAGGCGCCCGTGTCCTTCCCGGAGGTCCCCTGGGCGACCGAGGTGTCGAAAGACTACGCCAATCTCAGCGGCCAGTTGATCGAGCCTGGCCTCGAGAACGGCCCAGGGCCTAAAGCGGGGGCGAACCCCAACACGCCGGAGTTTCAGTTCAAACCAGAGGACGGCGCCTACCCCGCCACCCATTTTTGGGAATACGGACAATGGCTTGACCCTTATACCGAGGGGGAGCACATCCGCGATTATCTGATGCGCGCGCTGTTCGGCACGTTCTCCAACGTGAAGAAACTCGAGCCGGAGCAATACGCCAATCTGGAGTTCGAATGGATGGCGTTTGTGCCGGCGCAAGGTGAGTTCCACCGCTATCGCGGCGACTATGTGCTCACCGAGAACGACGTGCGGGATCATCCGCCTTTCGACGATGCGATCGTGGCCAATGACGGCTCGTTTTGCATCCATTGCGCCCATGAGCCGGGCGAGGGCGAGTATGATTTCCGCCTGAAGGACTGGATCTTCGACGGCCGGGATCGAAGCGCCTACGCCGTGCCGTTCCGTTGTCTCTACTCAGCCAACATCGACAATCTGCTGATGGCGGGGAAGCATATCAGCGTCTCTTACGTGGCCAGCACTTCGGTGAAATTCATGGGCAATGGCGCGCAGCACGGCGTGGCCGCGGCCGCCGCCGCGCAGCTGTGCCGTCGGCATGGCCTCACGCCACGCCAGCTTGGGGAGACGCGCTTCGCCGCGCTGAAGGCGCTCGTGACCGAGCTCGCCGGCTGCGACCACGATCTTGAGCAGCGCCCGCCCCAACGTCTCTTTAAATCGGTGATCACCTGAGCCGCGACCCGTCGCCCCACCGGGAGCCGGCGCGGCGGAGGGCGGCGCCGCGTTTCTGGATTTTCGCCCGATCTGACGATAGCCGGGGGCGCGTTAACCATAATTGCGCGGCGAGGGCCGGCTGGGGTGACGGGCGCGGCGCCACTGCTGCATATGCGAAGAGCGGCTTGCGACAATCGAGGGAGAGCGAGAGATGCGGATCACCAGAAACGTCAAAAAAATCCTGGCCAATTACGAATCCGACACGCCGGGCGTGAAGGCCAATCTGTGCCGTATGCTGATGCAGGGCGCGCTTGGCGGCTCGGGTAAGATGATTATTTTGCCGGTGGATCAGGGCTTTGAGCACGGCCCCGCGCGCAGCTTCGCGCCAAACCCGGCGGGCTATGATCCGCATTACCATTTCCAGATGGCCATCGACGCCGGCCTGAACGCCTACGCCGCGCCGCTGGGGATGTTAGAGGCCGGTGCGGATACGTTCGCCGGCCAGATCCCAACAATCCTGAAGGTGAACTCCGCCAACTCGCTGATTCCCGACGAGGCCCCGAAGGACCAGGCGATCACCGCCAGCGTCGAGGACGCGCTGCGCCTCGGATGCGCGGCCATCGGCTTCACGGTCTATCCAGGCTCCAGCCAAGGCCTCGAGTTGTTCGAAGAGATCTCGGAGATGAGCCGCGAGGCCAAAGCCTACGGGATCGCCACGGTGATCTGGTCCTACCCGCGCGGCGAAGCGCTGGATAAGGACGGCGAGACGGCCATGGACATCTCCGCCTACGCCGCGCAGATCGCGGCGCTTTTGGGGGCGCATATCATCAAGGTGAAGCTCTCCACCGATCATCTGTCCCAGGGCGAGGCGAAGAAGGTCTACGAGGCCCAGGATATCGACATCGCCGATCAGGCCGCGCGGGTGCGCCATGTGATGGAGTCCTCCTTCAACGGCCGCCGCATCGTGGTGTTCTCCGGCGGCGCGAAGAAAGGCGCCGATAGCGTGTTCGACGACGCCCGCGCCATCCGCGATGGCGGCGGCAACGGCTCGATCATCGGCCGCAACACCTTCCAACGCCCCCGCGAGGAGGCGCTGGAGATGCTGGCGAAGCTCGTGCGCATCTATAAGGGTCAGGAATAGGCGACGCGGCTTTTGGGCCGGGCTCCCGTGTCTGGGGAGGCTCCGCGGCGAACCGCGGATGAGATCGGGGAGGGTCGATGCAGGGCTTAAGCGCTTCGGCGTCCGCCAAAGAGGTGGTGCGGCTTCTCGACCTGAAGCCGCATCCCGAAGGCGGCTTCTACCGTGAGACCTGGCGATCCCCCGCTCCCGCCGGCGAGCGCGCGGCGGGCTCGGCGATCTTCTACCTGCTCGACGCCGGCAGCTTCTCCCATTGGCACCGCGTCGACGCCGATGAATGCTGGCATTGGTATGCGGGCGGGCCGCTCTCCCTTTCGGTGTCGCGCAATGGGATCGACGCGGAAGCCCGGCATCTGGGGCCTGAGCTCGGCGCCGGCCAAACCCCGCAGATCATCGTGCCGAAGGATTGGTGGCAAAGCGCCGTATCCCTGGGGGCCTGGACGTTGGTGGGCTGCACGGTCGCGCCGGCGTTTGAGTTCGAGGGCTTTGAACTGGCCCCGCCCGATTGGCGGCCCTCTCCGGCGGGTCCCCCCGTGGTTGGGGGCGCCGCATGACCTGGTTTCCTAACGCCACTGTGAAGCGGGTTGTCTTGACCTCGTCATGATTTTTGCTCACCGCTGCCCAGCGAGGGATGCGATGGGCCGCTAGAAGCCGATCCGGATTGGTGTGGCGTGAGGTACCTTGGGGGTTAAGCGATGGTCGATCAGCAGCCGAGACGCAGTCGCCGGAGCGTCTTGACCCGGCGCGCAGCCTTGGGGCTTGGCTTGGGCGGGGCCGTTGCGGCATGCGGCGGCGCGGAGCGCGAGTTGATGGCCCCAGCCCCGACCTCCGCCGAGCTGACCGCCGCGGCCCTGCGCGCCAAGGAGGCGGAGCGTCGGCGCAATCCGGTCACGGTTCGCCCCGATTGGCGTGAGCATTTCAATGAGCGCGACATCGCCAAGGGCGCGATCCTGATCAACATCGACAAGCGGTGGCTGGTCTATTGGGAGCCGGGCGCGGTGAAGAGCCACGCCTTCCCCATCGCCGTGCCGATGACCGAAGAATTGACCCGCACGGGGCGCACGAAAATCACCTGGCGGCGCAAGGATCCGGACTGGACGGCGACGCCGTCCATGATCGAGGCCAACCCGGAGGTGCCGCGCTACATTCCGCCCGGGCCGCACAACCCGCTCGGCGAATACGCGCTGTACCTTAGCTGGCGCTATTACGCGATCCACGGGACCAACACGCCCGGCGTGATCGGGGACCGGGTGACCGCCGGCTGCTTCCGGCTGTTCTCGGAAGACATCAAGTGGCTGTTCGACAACGTCCCCAATGGAACGCCGGTGATGGTGGTGCAGGATATCGGCGTCGCCCCTGCGGACCGCGACAGCATCGGCGTCAGCGGCAGCCCCAGCGGCGAGTTGCCGCCCAGCGCCGAGAACCCGCCTTTGGTGCCGGATCTCAACTCGCCGGCCGCGCCGCTTGAGCCGCCCAGCGGGCCGCCGCCCGGGCCGTCGGCCAGCGCGCCGGACGCCGGCTCCGTCGTCACCGCGACGGCCATCGATCTCTAGAGCCGCTCTTCATTTCTGGTTTGCGCCCTCCCGCGCAGCGCATAACAGTCGCGCGGCGCATCCTGCGCTGGCGCGGGCCGCGTGCGGCGCGCCATCACACATAAATGAAGAAGGGGAGGCGACCGATGCTGGCCTACACTGTGATCGGCACGAATAAAAAAGAAGAGGCCCTGGCCTTTTACGATGCGATCCTGGCGGAGGTTGGCGCGCAACGCGCGTTCGCCAATGACCGCCTGCAATTCTATTCCAATAATTCAGGCGCCATGCTCGGGATCGGCTCGCCTTGGGACCAGAAAGACGCCAGCTGCGGCAATGGCGTGATGCCGGCCATCGCCTGCCCGGACAAAGCCACTGTGGACCGCATGCACGCCAAAGCGATTGAGCTGGGCGCGCCTTGCGAAGGCGAGCCGGGCGAGCGCGTGCCGGGCATGTTCTATGGCGCGTATTTTCGGGATCCGGACGGCAATAAAATCTGCGCCGCCCACTTTATCCAGAGCTGAGCCGACGGCTCAGTCGACCACCTCCACCCAGCGTTCGGCATGCTGGGTGGATTGGCGGATCACCCAAGTGTAGCCGGTCTCCCGCCAGTCGCGGACCTCATCGGTGAGGTTGTCGAGCACCAACTCGCCCTTTGAGGTGCGCACGATCAGCACCGCGTGATAGGGCGCGTCGCGTCCAACCACGACGCCGATTAACAGCGCCTCTTTGGGCCAGCCCGCCTCCAACAGACGCGCCTGCTTTTCCAGCACGTAATCCTCGCAATCGGCGTAGACGCTGGGAAAGGTCCAGTGGTCAGTGACGCCGTGCACATCCAGGTCCTCACGCGGCTCAAAGCGGTGATTGACGCTGCGATTGAAGGCCTCGAGCTGTCTGACCATGCTGTCGCTAACAGGGACGCTCGCGCCCGGGCGCCGCTGCTCGGGCGGCGCGCAGTATGTCTGATCAGAGGCGCAAAAACGCGTAAAGCCATAGGGCGGCCGCACGCCGCCGCCTTCGCGCATCACCGCCGCCGCCAAGGCGCGCCCCGCATTCGCCCTGTCGCGCTGGTCAAGCGGCGGCGTCATGGACGCGGTGTGATCGCCGCGGGCCTCGACCGGCGCGGACACCGCCGCCGCACGCGCAGCCGCGACGTCCCGTTTTGGGGCGGGGCCGGTCTCCAAGGCCCCGGCGGTGGCCGTGATTAGGATGCAAGCGGAGAGCGTGGCCGCGCCAAACACTGCTTTTCGGAGAGGGGTCTCCCCCAATAGCGTTCGGCTGGATCTCATTTTGAACCCTCCAAGCAATGGCGTGGAGGGGGAGGCGCAAGCGGCGGGCCAGTTTTTCTAGCGCTGTTTCGAGCCGCGGCGGCGCATCGCAGCATCGCCAAATCGGCGCGACTAAGCTAAGCAGATCCAATGCGATACCGTCACCGTTCGGCCGAACGGCGGAGACGGCCGCCAAGCGCTTGCAAGCAGCCAAGGAGACTTTTTATGGCCCGTGACGACCGCGAGGCGCGCTCCCCCCGGTCAAGCGCCGCGGAGCGGCGGAAGCGGACGCGGCTCGTCCATGCGGGCGCGCGGCGGAGCATCTACGGCGAGACCTCCGAGGCGCTCTACCTCACGCAAGGGTTTCTCTACCCGGATGCGGAGACGGCGGAGCGCCGCTTCAAGGGCGAGGAGCCCGGCGACGCCTTTATCTATGCGCGCTACGGCAATCCGACGGTCGCCATGTTTGAGGATCGCATCGCCGCCTATGAAGGCGGTGAGGCCGCGTTCGCCACGGCGTCCGGCATGGCCGCGATGAACGCGTCCATGTTCGCGCTGCTGGAGGCCGGGGACCATGTGGTCGCCTCTCGCGCGCTATTTGGCTCCTGCCTCTATGTGATTGAGACCTTGCTGCCGCGCTTCGGGGTCGAGACGACGCTGGTGGATGGTGTTGATCTCGACGCTTGGGCGGCGGCGGTGCGCCCCGAGACGAAGCTGTTTTTCCTTGAGACGCCCGCCAACCCCACGCTTGAGATCATCGACATCGCCGCGGTGGCGGACATCGCCCATGCGGCGGGCGCGCAGCTGGTGGTCGACAACGTCTTCGCCACGCCGGTGTTCCAGCGGCCCTTCGATATGGGCGCGGATCTGATCATGTATTCAAGCACGAAGCACATGGACGGCCAGGGGCGCTGCCTCGGCGGCGTTTTGATCGGGTCGGAGGAGATGATCCGCGGGCCAATTGAGACCTATCTCAAGCACACCGGCGGCGCGATGAGCCCTTTCAACGCCTGGGTCATGCTGAAGGGCCTTGAGACGCTTGAGTTGCGCTGCCGCGCCCAGGCGGAGGCCGCCGCACAACTGGCGGAGGCGGCCGCCGCGCACCCCGCGGTGCGCAAGGTGCTCTACCCGGGCCGCGCTGATCATCCGCAGCACGAGCTGGCGATGCGGCAGATGGGCTGTGGGGCGACGATGCTGAGTTTTGAAGTCGAGGGCGGGCAAGCTGGCGCGTTCGCCGCGCTGAACGGCTTCGAATTGATCGGCATCTCGAACAATCTTGGGGACGCGAAGTCTCTGGCGACCCACCCGGCCACAACAACCCACCAGCGGCTTTCCGAGGAGCTGCGCGACGAACTTGGCATCTCCCCGGGTTTGCTGCGCCTTTCCGCCGGCCTCGAGGATCCGCAGGATCTGGTCGAGGACCTGATCGCCGGGCTCGACCGAGCGCGCCCCTAAGCGCAAGGGCGCTTGGAACGGCGCGGAGGTCCCGCGCCGTTCCCATTGAGACGCGCCTTACTCGCCCTCGACAATGTCCTGCGCCGTGTCCGCAATGCCGTAGATGGCCGCCTCGATCGGCATGGCGACATCCGGCGCGTAGACCTTGGCGACGCCCAGCGCGCCGAAGCCAAGCAGGAAGATCGCCACGACCCAATTGAGGATGTCGGCCTTTATCAGGATCAAGATCCCCGCCAAAATCGCGACGATCGGCAGAATTGGAATGCCTTCCATAGCAGTTCTCCCAGTGATGGGCGGGCCGCGCCCAGGACCCCTCGTCCCAACCCAGACCCGCTGATTCCGCCAACGCACAATAATTGGGCGGCGGCGCATAAAAATCAGGCGGAACGTGATTGGTCGCAGATGGCGACGGGCTGCGCCATTGTCGCATCATCCCGCCGACACCGCCCCAGCTCTGGCGAGAAGGGGCGGCGGACCGCTATTCTCGCCCCGCGCGAAAGCCGCGGCGCCGAAAAGGCAGGGGAGGCCCGCTGGGCATGGGAGACGACCCACCAGTCGGTGGAGAGCAGCATCGGAGCGCTGGGGACCGCACCGACGCCATGCGCGTCGCGTCGGATGCCGAGCCGAGCTTAACCGCGCCCTTCCCGGCGACGCCGGTCCTGTGTGGCGACGGCGTGGTTCCACCGGAATGGATCGACCTGAACGATCATATGAACATCGGCTATTACATGCTCGCCTTCGACCGCGCGCTGATGCGTTTTTTTGATCTCTGGATGGGGCTCAATGAACGCTACGTCCAACGCTCGGGTTGCGGGTCGTTCGTTCTTCAATCGCACATCCATTACCTTCGGGAGCTGCGGCTCGGCGAGCCCTACCGCGTGGATCTGCAATTGCTCGATTGCGACGCGAAACGTTGGCATTACCTGGCGTCTCTGCGCGGCGGCCTTGATCCGGACGCCCCCGCCTCGGCGACCTGCGAACAGCTCGCCATGAATGTGGACCATGCGACCCGGCGCTCAGCGCCATTGCCCGAGCCGGAGCGGGCCCGGTTCGAACAATTGCGCGCCGCCCACGCCGCGCTGCCCCGGCCGCCGCAGATCGGCGCGCCGCTGGGTATCCGACGGCCCCAAGGGAGCTGAAACCGGTGCGCGCCGCGCGGACGGGACCCCTCAGCGGCCTGACGCGCCGCCTGCGACGGTCATGGCGGCGTTTCTCCGCTAGCCTGCGCATCCAACCGCCCGCCTCGAATTATCAGCAGCTTAAACTGTGGCTGATCGCCTTCGCCACCGGCGCGGCCTCGGGGTATGTGGCCCTCGGCTTTGTCCTGACGATCCGCTGGCTGAACGCGACGATTTATGGCGGCGAGGCGACCCGTTTGGCGGACGCCGTGGCCAATGCGCCGGTTTGGGTGCTGTTCGCGGGGCCCATGGCGGCCGGCTTGGCGGTGGGCGTGATCCTGCATCTGTTCCGGGACAACGCGCCTTACACGGTCGCTGATGTGATCGAGGCGCGGGCGCTGACCCAGGGCCGCATCGACGCGAAGCGCGGCGCCCTGTCAACGCTGGCGGCGGCGATCTCGCTGGGCGGCGGCGCGAGTTCAGGGCGAGAAGGGCCGGTGGTGGTCGCCGGCGCAAGCTTGGCGACGCTGGTCTCGGACCGGTTGAAGCTGTCGCCGCTGGAAGCGCGCACGGTGCTCGGCTGCGGCGTGGCGGCGGCGGTCTCCGCCAGTTTCAACGCCCCGATCGCCGGGGCGCTGTTCGCGCTGGAGGTGGTGCTTGGCCATTACGCGATCCGCGCCTTCGCGCCGATCACCATCGCCAGCGTGGTGGGCGCGGTGATCTCGCGGACCCATCTGAGCGCCGAGCCCGCCTTCCAACTCCCGGACACGGTGTTTGGAAGCTACGCGCAGTTCCCCGCCTTCATGTTGTTGGGTCTTGTCTCCGCCTTTGCGGCCATTGGCATGATGGGCGCGGTGTTCCTGGCGCGAGACGCCATGGATGAAGCGCGGCGCCGGATCTCCGCGCCGCTCTGGGCGCAGCCCGTGGCCGCCGGCGCTCTGCTGGGCGTGTTGGCGATCGGCTTTCCCCATGTGCTGGGCGTGGGCTATCAGACCGTGACGGAGGCCCTCGCCGGCCGCTTCGGCGAGGTGGGCGTCATGCAGGACAGCGGCCTCTTTTTCCAACTCTGCGTCGTGTTGGCGCTCACCAAAATCTTGGCCGTCGCCATCACCATTGGCGGGCGCTTCGCCGGTGGCGTGTTCTCCCCGGCGCTGCTGCTGGGCGCGCTGACAGGGGCCGCCTTTGGGGCCGTGGCGCTGGAGCTGTTCCCCACCATCCAAGGCGAGCAGGTGGGCTCGATCTCCCTCTACGCGCTGGCCGGCATGGGCGCCGTTTCCGGCGCCGTGCTCGGCGCGCCGATCTCCACAACGCTGATCGTTTTTGAGCTGACCGGGGATTACGCGACCGCCATCGCGGTGATGGTGTCCACCTCGGTCGCCACCGTGGCCACGCAACAGATTGTCGGGCGGAGCTTTTTCTACATCCAGCTGGCGCGGCGCTCCATCGATCTCTCGGGCGGGCCGCAGAGCTTCCTGCTGCCCAACCTCAAGGTCGGCGACACCATGCGACCGTTCGGGGCCGAGGACAGCCCCTCCGAGACGCAGGCCTGGGAGTTGGTGCGCCAGGGCGCCTATCTCTCCCGGGAGGATGGGTTGGACCGGGCGCTCCCCATGTTTCGCGAAGGGAAGCTCACGTTTTTGCCGGTGGTCGACGTGCCGGAGCAATCGGGCCCGGGCGGCGCCTGCCCCGGCGAGACGGAGCGGGCCCCCTTGCACGTCTTGGCCGGCGCGCTGTTCTACGCCGATGCGCTGCGCGCTTTTAATCGGGCCCTGGTGGAGACCCATGCGGAAGAACATACGTGACCGCGCCACCCGGCATTGCCGACGCGCCCCGCCTGCTCCGCCGCTTATTTGACGTCGCGGTGGCTGCGGCCGGGCCGGAGGGGCGCATCACGCCGCCGCATGAGCCATCGGGCGCGGTGGTGACGCTGGGCGCCGGGAAGGCCGCCGCGCGCATGGCCGCGGCCTTTGTGGAAGCGACCCGCAAGGCCGGTTGGCGCGCCGCGCCCCGGGGGGTCGTCTCCGTTCCCCGCGGTTACGGTTGGTCGACGCCGGCCGGAATTGAGGTGATGGAGGCGGGCCATCCAGCGCCGGACACGGCAAGCGTCGAGGCGGCGAACCGGGCGCTGGCGGCCGCCCATGCGGCCCGCGCCGAGGACCTCGTGGTGTTCCTCATCTCGGGCGGCGCCTCCGCCGCGATGTGCGCGCCGGCGCGAGACCCTGGCGGCGCCTGGGGCGTGAGCTTGGCGCAAAAGCGGGCGCTCACGGCCGAGTTGCTGCGCTCCGGCGCGCCGATCGACGCCATCAATCGCGTCCGCCAAGCGGTCAGCGCGATCAAGGGCGGTCGATTGGCCGCCGCCGCCGCTCCGGCTCGGGTGGTGACTTACGCAATTTCCGACGTTCCGGGCGACGATCCGCGGCTGATCGGCTCCGGGCCGACCCTCGCCGCTTTGGAGGCGGGGCCGGACGCCGCTTTGTCGATCTGCGCCCGATATGGCGTCTCCGTCTCGGCGGCCATGCGGGAGACCATCGAACGCAACGCTTGCCCTGAGATTGTCGAGGGGCCGTGTCATGTGATCGTTCGGCCGGCGGATGCGCTGGCGGCCGCGGCGGTGGAGGCGCGGGCGATGGGCTTCACGCCGGTGATATTGAGCGACGCGTTGGAAGGCGAAGCGCGGGAGCTGGGGGCGACGCTCGCCGCCCGTACGGCGCGCGAGGCGGCGGCCGATGTGGGGCCGCTGGCGCTGATCTCCGGCGGTGAGGCGACGGTACGCGTGCGGGGCGCGGGCCGCGGTGGCCCAAACGCCGAATGCGCGCTCGCCTTCGCCCTGGCGCTCGAGCCGGCGCTCCGGGCCCGCGTGGCGGCCATCGCCTGCGATACCGACGGGCGAGACGGCGTGCTGGGCGCGGCCGGCGCATGGGTCGGCCCGGAGACGCTCGCCGCCCTGGCGAAAGCGGGCGTCGACGCCCGCGCGGCGTTGGATAACAATGACGCCTATGGCATTTTCGCCGCAGTCGGCGGTTTGGTCGAGACCGAGCCGACGCGGACCAACGTCAATGATTTCAGATGCATCTTGATCTGGTGATCGCCCCGGGGGCGGCTGGCGACCCGCATGGCCCCCGCTGCGCGCCGCGCTTCGGGCTTGGGGATGGTTTTGTGGACAATGTTGAATTAAGCTTCTCTTAAGAAACGAAGGGCGCGTGTCGGAGATCCGGCTCAGCGTCTCAATCACCTGCTGCGCTGTTCGCCGGGGGCGGAGAGCGGTGGAGCGGGGGAGGCGAGCAGTAGCTAGGTAGGAGATCGCTACGAGGGGCGGGCGAGACGCGGCGTAGAGGGATCACACGCATGGCGGAACGTGTAGCCAGTATCAGAACGGCCGACAAAACCGATGAGGCGGCCTTAACCACAGTACTCCATGAGGCTTTCGCGGCGCTGGCCCCGGGCCTCGGATACCGACCCGGCCCCATGGACCGCGATTACAGCGCGCTCCTCGAGCAAGGCTTCGTGGTCAAACTCACCGACAGTCAGGATTTGCCGATCGGCTTCGCGGTGATGCTGCCGCGGGCGACGCATCTCTACATTGAGGCGATCGCCTTGCTGCCTGAATTCCAAGGCCAGGGCTATGGCGCGCTGCTGCTGTCCCATGTGGAGCGGCTCGCCAGCGAGCTGTGCCTGCCCAGGCTCCGCCTCCACACAGATCCGAGCCTCAGCCGGCCCATGCGCTTCTACAGCGGCGCAGGCTACAAAGAATTGGGTCGGCAGGGCTTCGGCTCCGGGCGACGGGCTTTGTTCGAGAAGCGCGTGCCGACGGCGCTGGAGCTGCTGGTCGGCCGCCTGATCGAAGACTGATCGCTTCCCATCTCGACGCGGCGAGCCTCCGCTTGGCGGCTCGCTCCCTCGCTCGCTTGCTCCACCGCTGTGGGTCAGGCGCGCATATGGCGGGCGCGGGAGCCGCGCTCAATGGCGGCCGCCGCCAGCCTTTCCACTTTGAGCGCGTGTCGGATCATCTCGAGGAGCCGCGCCTCCTCCAACAGCACTTCTCCATCCGCGGCGGCGATGTCACAGGCGATGGCGTAGACCGTCTCCCGCAGGGGCTCGGGCGTCGCCTGGTCGATCAACCCGAGCAGGGTGGCGAGCCCGTCCTCGTCATCCAAAAGCTGCGTCACCGCTTCGGCCACGCGGCCGATTTGCGCGCGGTCATAGCCCTCGAAGACGGGCAGCAGATCGACGGTGGCGGAAATCTCGCGCAGCTCTTTGTCGGACATGTTCCGATCCGCCGCGGACATCAGGATCATCGTGGCGATC
The DNA here is from genome assembly GCA_039198535.1 of Pseudomonadota bacterium. Classification (GTDB taxonomy): domain Bacteria; phylum Pseudomonadota; class Alphaproteobacteria; order Rhodobacterales; family Rhodobacteraceae; genus JALEGB01. The sequence goes on along the minus strand of JBCCTM010000001.1, from coordinate 19,717 downwards.
AGCGCGTCTTGCGGGCTCAACAGGGAGACCATGGCGTCCTCCTCGGCTCTGGGCGTGTTGGATGCTGTCGACCCCTTGCGGCGCGCGCTGTCAAGGCTTTGGACCTGAGCCGCGACGCGAGGTCCGCCAGCGGGCGAGGGGGCGCGGCGATTGACGGGGCGGCCGCCGGCGCCTACCGACAGCCGGCGCGCAGCTTGTCAGGAACGACGCCCCCCAAATGCCTACCCCCCGTACGCCCAACGCATCCGCCCCGACGCCCGATCTTTCCGCCTCGGGTCCCCTTGATCCGGCCGCCCTACGCGCCGCGGCGGAGACGGCGAAGGCCTGGCCGTTTGAGGAAGCCCGTAAAATCCTCAAGCGCTTGAAAGGAAAAGATCCCGCCAAGGGGCATGTGCTGTTTGAGACCGGTTACGGACCATCAGGCTTGCCCCATATCGGCACGTTTGGCGAAGTGGCGCGGACCACCATGGTCCGCCGCGCCTTCGAGGCGCTGTCCGATATCCCGACGAGGCTTGTCGCGTTCTCCGACGACATGGACGGCTTCCGCAAAGTGCCAGGCAACGTGCCCAATCAAGAGATGCTGGCCGAGCATTTGGATTTGCCGCTCACCCAAGTGCCCGATCCGTTCGGCGAGCATGCGAGCTTCGCGCATCATAACAACGCGCGCCTGCGCGGCTTTCTCGACCAATTCGGCTTCGAGTACGAATTCATGTCCTCCACGGAGACCTACCGCTCCGGACGCTTCGACGAGATGCTGCTCACGATGTTGGAGCGCTTCGACAAGGTAATGGAGATCATGCTGCCCACCTTGGGCGAGGAGCGCCGCGCCACCTACTCTCCGTTCCTGCCCATCAGCCCTAAGACCGGCAAAGTGCTGCAGGTCCCGACCTTGGCGCGGGATGTCGCCAAAGGGACCATCACGTTCCAAGATGAGGATGGCGAGGAGACGGAGGTTCCGGTCACCGGCGGCGCGGTGAAAGTGCAGTGGAAGCCCGATTGGGCGCTCCGCTGGGCGGCGCTGGGCGTCGATTATGAGATGGCGGGCAAGGATCTGATCGACAGCGTGACCCAGAGTTCGAAGATCTGCCGGGCGCTGGGCGCGCCGGCGCCGGAGGGCTTCAATTACGAGCTGTTCCTCGATGAACGGGGCGAGAAGATCTCGAAGTCGAAAGGCAATGGCCTCTCCATAGAGGATTGGCTGGCCTACGCGCCGGCCGAGAGCCTTTCCATGTTCATGTTCCAAAAGCCGAAGACGGCGAAGCGCCTGTTCTTCGATGTGATCCCGAAGGCGGTGGACGAATACCACCAGTTTCTGCGCGCCTATCCCGACGAGCCGACGGAGCGACGGGTGGCCAATCCAGCCTGGCATATCCATGGCGGCGCGCCGCCGGCGTCTGACATGGATGTCTCTTTCGCCATGCTGCTCAACCTCGCCTCGGCGGCCTCGGCGGAGGACAAAGCGACGCTTTGGGCGTTTATCCGCCGCTACGCGCCCGACGCCACGCCGGAGACCAGGCCGGGGCTCGACCGCGCCGCGGCCTGCGCCGTGCGGTATTTCCAAGATCACGTGCAGCCGGCCAAAGTGTTCCGCGCCGCCGACCCGCGCGAGGCGGAGGCCTTGTCAGCGCTGGCCACCCGTCTTGAGGGCTATGACGGCCCCGTTGAGGCCGAGGCGCTCCAGAGCGTGGTGTTCGACGTCGGCAAGACCCACGGGTTTGAGCCGCTGCGGGATTGGTTCAAAGCGATCTACGAGGTGCTGCTCGGCCAATCCCAAGGGCCGCGCTTCGGCGGGTTCATCGCGCTCTACGGCGTCGAAGAAACCGCGGCGTTGATCCGCCGGGGCCTTGCAGGTGAGCTGATCTCCGATTGATCCGCGCGCCTGTCCCACACCGCCCGGTCCCCTTGCCTTTCCCAATAAAAAGAGACCTCCATGACGGACAACCCGCTGCTGCAAGACTGGGACACGCCGTTTGGCTTGCCGCCCTTCGACCGCATCGAGGCGTCGCATTTCCGCCCCGCCTTCGCAGCGGCGCTGGAGGAGGCTGAGGCGCAGGTGGCGGCCATCGCCGCGGATGCTGAAGCGCCGAGCTTCGCCAACACCGTCGCCGCTCTGGAGCAGCCCGGCGCGCTGGAGCGGGTCGCCTCGGTGTTCTTCAATCTCTCGGGGGCGGATGCGACGCCGGAGTTGCAGGAGATCGAAGCGGAGATCGCGCCGCAGCTCGCGCGCTTCCGGGCGCGGGTGATGCTCGACCAGCAGCTGTTCGCGCGGATCGACGCCGTCCATGCGGCCCGGGATGAGGCGGGGCTCGATGCGGAGCAGCGGCGCGTCCTTGAACTGTACCACCGGGATTTCCGCCGGGCCGGCGCGGCGCTGGATGAAAAGGCTCGCGCGCGCATGACCGAGATCATGGCGCGCTTGGCGGAGCTTGGCGCCGCCTTCACGCGCAATCTGTTGGCCGATGAGGCCGCCTTCGCCCTCAAGCTTCAGACGCAAGACGATCTGGCGGGGCTGCCGGACTGGCTGGTGGATGCGGCGCGGGCCGCGGCGGCGGAGCGCGGTTGGGGAGAGGGCGGCGCCGCCGCGATCACGCTGTCCCGCGCTTTAGTTGAGCCCTTTCTCAAATACTCGGCGCGGCGCGATCTCCGGGAGACGGCCTGGCGGGCCTGGGTGGCGCGAGGCGAGGGGGGCGGCGAGACGGACAATCGCGCGCTGGTGGCGGAGATCCTCAGCCTCCGCGCCGAACGCGCGAAATTGCTGGGCGCGCCCAGCTTCGCGGCGCTGAAGCTCGAGACGGAGATGGCCAAAACCCCGGAGGCGGCGGAGGCCTTGCTGCGGCGGGTCTGGGCTCCCGCGCGGGACCGCGCAGCGGAAGAGCAGGCGGCGCTGCAGGCGCTGATCGACGCCGAGGGCGGCGGCTTCGAGCTCAAAGGCTGGGATTGGCGCTTCTACGCCGAGATCGTCCGCCGCCGGGATCACGATCTCGATGAGGCGGCGCTGAAGCCGTATCTCAGCCTCGAGAACATGCGCGACGCCGCGTTTGACGCCGCAAGCCGTCTGTTCGGTCTCTCCTTCGCGCCGTTGCCGGACGCGCCGCGCTATCATCGGGATGTGTTGGCCTGGGAAGTGCGGGACGCCGCCGGCGCGCATCTGGGCGTGTTTTTGAGCGACCCCTTCGCCCGGCCGAGCAAGCGCTCTGGGGCCTGGATGTCCGCCTTCCGCGGTCAGCATCGGCTGGGTGGCGCCGTGCGGCCGATCATCGTCAATGTGATGAATTTCTCAAAGGCGCCCGGGGGGAAGCCCACGCTGCTCAGCTATGACGACGCCCGGACTTTGTTCCATGAGTTCGGCCACGCGCTGCACGGGCTTATGTCCAATGTCCGCCATCCGCGGATCTCCGGCACCAGCGTCGCCCGCGACTTCGTGGAGCTGCCGAGCCAATTGTTCGAACATTGGATGGAGACGCCGGAGATCCTGAGCCGCCATGCGCGCCATGTGGAGACGGGCGAGACCATGCCGGAGGCGCTGCGGGACAAGCTGAAGGCGGCGTCCCATGCGGGACAAGGCTTCGCGACGGTGGAGTTCATCGCTTCCGCGCTGGTGGACATGGCCCTGCATACGGGCGACGGCGCAGCCGATCCGATGGCGGTGGAGCGAGAGACCCTGGCGGAGAGCGGCATGCCCGACGCCATCGCTATGCGCCACCGCACCCCGCAATTCGCGCATCTGTTCGCGGGCGACGGCTACGCCGCCGGCTATTACAGCTATCTCTGGTCAGAAGTGATGGACGCCGACGCCTTTGAGGCGTTTGAGGCCACCGGCGATCCGTTTGACCCCGCCACGGCGCGCCGGCTCGCCGATGAGATCTTGAGCCAAGGCGGTCTGCCCGAGCCGGAAGTCGCCTATCGGGCCTTCCGTGGCGCGGATCCCTCCGTCGACGCGTTGCTGCGCGGGCGGGGCCTCGCCTGAGCCGACGCATAGACCAAAACGGGCGCGCCGCCCGAAAATGGGCGCGGTCCTGTGGAAAGCGAAGATCGGCGTTAGGCGCGCCGCGCGCCATGCTGTAGACGGGCGGGAGGAAGAGGCGCGCTGTGCATCCGCAGGGGCGTGAGATCCCGACCCGGCATGGGAAAACGCAAGGGCGCGCCGCCTTGAGGCGCGGGCCCTATGATGGGGGCTCGCGGGGCGGGCGGTGCGAAGTGGGGACCAGGACTTGGTGTTCGAGTTCTACCTTCAATACGAATATTGGTTCGCGGCGGCGCAGCTGACCCTGGCCATGATCGGCATGGGGGCGGCCCTTTCCATCGACCACTTTGTAAAGGTCTTCGCCTTTCCCAAGGCCTTCATCAGCGGGTTGGTGTTGCAGGTGGCGGCGACGCCTCTGTTGGCGTGGCTGCTGATTGAGTTTGCGGGTCTCTCGCCTGGGCTGGCCGCGGGCATCGCCGTGATCGCTGTCACGCCAGGCGGTTCGCTCACGAACGTCCTCGCGCATATCTCAGGCGGAAACTCGGCGCTTTCGGTGGCGTTGACAGCGTCGGCGACGCTGCTCTGCTTGGTGACCGTGCCGGTGCTGCTGTCGGTGATGATCCGCGATGTGATGCCGCCCGATTTCGAGATGCCGGCCCGTCGTATCGCGCTGGAGATTGTGGCCTTCCTGCTCACGCCGCTCGGCGTCGGCATGTTGATTTACAAATACATGCCGCAGAACCGAGGCTGGATCTCGACCTTCACGATCCGCGCCTCGTTGGTGGTGGTCACCTTGATTTTCTTCGGCGCGCTCGGCTCAGGCCGGGTGGATTGGAGCGCGCTGTCTTACACGGGCGTCTTTGTCACCGCGGGCTTCGGCGCGGCGTTGATGGCCATGACGCTCGCCATCCCGCTGCTGTTGCGCATCAAGCGGAAGGACCAGGCGGCCATCCAAATCGAGATCGTCGGGCGCAATGTGAACCTCGGGGTGCTGCTGATGGTGTCGGTGTTCCCGGCCACCGCGCAGCTGCAGGGCGGCGCGCCCGACCCGATCGGCGCGACGGCCTTCTCAGCGCTGCTGTTCTATGGCGGATTTGGTTTTGCGGCGATGGTGCTGATCGCGGCCGCGCACACCTTTTTGAACCGCCGAGTTTTGTCGAACGGTCGGGTCGGCATCGGTCGCCGTCAGGGGAGTGCGGAGCGGCCCGGAAGCTGACGTCAGAAGCTGACCCGGTCCGCCGGAAACGCCAGGCTCGCGCGCAAGCCGCCGTCTTGGTGATTGGCGAGTTTGAGCCCGGCGCCCGCGCGCTCGGCCCGCGCCGCGGCGATGGCGAGGCCCAGGCCCGCGCCGCCGGTCTCCCGCGAGCGCGACGTCTCCAAGCGTATGAAGGGCTTCGTGACGGTCTCCAACATCTCTTCCGGCACACCGGGGCCCCGATCAGCGACGCAAATCTCGAGCCCGCCTTCCGCTGTCAACGCGGCGGTAATCGCGGCGGATCCGCCATAGCGCAGGGCGTTGTCGACCAGGTTGTCGAGCGCCCGCGTCACGTCGCCCTCATCCGTCGCCAGGCGCGCGCCAGCGGCGCCTGGCGGCGCCGCGAGGCTCACCTCCGCATCCGCGCCCATGTCGCGCCGCCGCTCGACGAAATCCGTCAGAAACGCCGCCACGTCCAGATCGTCGCGCCGCGGCGGGCGTGTTCCAGCCTCGCCCAGCGACAAGGCGTCTTCAATTAACTGCGTGACGTCGTCGAGGTCCCGTATCGCCCGCGCCCGCGGCTCCGCACCTTCAATGAACTCAACGCGCATCCGCAGCCGGGTCAGATAGGTGCGCATATCATGGGCGATCGCCGCCAGGGTTGCGGTCCGCTCGCCGACCAGATTGCGGAGTTGGCGCTGCATCTCGTTCAAGGCTGCCGCCAGATCGCGCACCGGCTGCGGGCCGTCCGCCGGCATCGGCTCGGCTTGCAGATCCCGGCTGAAACGCTGAGAAAGCGCCGCCAGCCGCGCCAGCGGTTGCGCGTAGGAAAAACTCGCCCAGGCGATCAAACCCACGAGGACAAGGCCCACCACCGCCACGATGTAGAGGTAGACGTTTCGCGCGAGCAGCCGTTGATACTCGGTCCCCAGCTCCACCGCGAGGCCGGAGCCATCTTTGAGCCTGAGGACCAAAATGATGTCCTCGTAGATGTCGGCGGTATTGCGGCGGATCCGCCATCCGAAATAGCCGCGGTCCCGGACATAGACGCTGAAGGGACGTCCCTGAAGGCGGCTTCGGAAAGTCTGGATGATCGGGACAATCACCGGGAGCGGATCTTCGATGGAGGGGGTGGCGCTGAAATCATCGAGGATCTCGAAATGGAGCATCGGCGAATTCAGCGCGGCGAGCGCCGCCCGCATTTGGGCGTCGTCGAGGCTTTCCAATAAGGTCGCCGCCGCCGCGGCCTGGCGGAGAAGCGGCGGGCCGAACAGATCGACGTCTTCAAGTTTCCGCGTGTCGAGATACGAGGCCGCCACCAGCACTAGAAAGTTCAGCAGCAGCATCGCCGCGACGGTGAGGGCCAGGGCGCGCAGGCCCAGTTTGGGGAGTGAGCCAAAAAACACGCGCGTGCTCATGCGGGACGCTCCATATCCGCGGCGAAGAGGTAACCGTCGCCGCGTATCGTTTTGATCAGATTCGCGCCGCCCGCCGCCGTCAGCTTCCGGCGCAGGCGGGAGACCTGAACGTCGATCGCGCGATCAAAGGGGTCGGCGTCGCGGCCGCGCGTGGCGTCAAGCAGTTGATCCCGGCTCAGCACGCGCCCGGCGCGGCGCGCAAGCACGATGAGCAGCGTCATTTCTCCTGATGTCAGCGTGACGCCCTCGCCCGAAGGCGCCCGGAGCGCGCGGCCATCCACGTCAAGGCGCCACCCCTGGAAGACGAGGATTTCGCGAGGTCCGCCGTCTGGTCGCGGGGGCGCGGGCTTGGGCGTCGGAGACGTCTGGGCGGGAGGAGGCGCGGATGTTTGAGCCCTGGCGCGGAGGATTGCGCGGAGGCGGGCCAGCAATTCGCGCGGGTTGAAGGGCTTGGCGAGGTAATCGTCCGCGCCGACCTCCAACCCGACGATCCGATCCAAATCCTCGCCCTTGGCCGAGAGCACCAACACCGGCAGCGCCGGCGCGATGCGGCGGCAGATCGACAGCCCGTCTTCGCCCGGCATCATCAGATCCAACACCACCACATCCGGCCGTCCCGCCTGCAGGTAGGCGTCCAGCGCCGCGCCGTTCGCGCAGGCGACGACGCGGAACCCTTCGGCTTCAAGATAGCCGCCCACGAGGCTGCGGATCTCCGGGTCGTCTTCGACCACGGCGATGGTGACTGGCTGCTCTGGCTGCACGGCCCGATGGTCCTCCCACGTCCCGCTTATGACGCACCGACGCTGTAATATGCGGCGGCTCTGTAACCGCCGGATGTCACGCTGACATGAACGGTTACAAAAAACGCCTCCCCGACGCCCGCCGCGAAACGCGCGAGACATCAGCCTGAAACGGGGTCTGGCGACGTTCCTGTCTATCCGAGGTCGGGGTGACCCGGATGGAACAAGGAGCTTTAGAATGACGACGAGAGCAGGCCAACTCCGCACTGCGGTCAAACTGGCGGGGGCCTCCGCGCTCGCCTTGGGTTTGGTCGTAGCGGCGGCGAGCCCGGCGGCGGCGGGCCCAGGGTTCCGCGGCGCGGTGGTCACCGGGGAGGACAGCGCCGGCAATAAAGCCCGCGCCCGGGGTGGATGCGTCCGAGGCGCCAATGGCGGCGGTTGCGCAGGCGGGGCGACCACCCGAAGCGCCGATGGCGCGGTCAACCATAGCTCCGGCTTTGCAACGAGCGGTGATCGCGGCTCGGCGACCAGCTATGGCGGCTTCACCCGCTCCGCCGATGGCTCGATCTCCGGCGGGCGAAACACAAATGTCTCCACCGAACGCGGCTCCTATAGCGGCTCCACCAGCTACAGCGACGGCTCGGCCGAGCGTAACGCGACGTGGTCCAATGATCAGGGCAGCGCCGAGGTGAGTTCGAGCTGGAGCCGGGAGGATGGCTATTCGCGCAGCGTGACGTGCCGCGACGCCTCCGGCGAGGTGGTGGCCTGCCCTTGATGTCGTCCAATCCGAGTGGCGCGCGCGGGACCCATTCGCGCATCGCCCAAATTCCCTGCAAAAAGGACGACCCGATGACACTGAAATCACGTGATCTGCGCGCCACCTTAACAGCGGCGCTCGCCGCAGCGCTGATGGTGGGCGCCGCAGCGCCGGCGCAGGCCGCCCCGCCGGCGCGCCTCTTTATGCTGAAAGCCGACGCCAACGGCGATCGCATGCTTTCCCGGCCCGAGGTCAGAAAGCTCCGTCTGGAGCGCTACCGTCAGATCGATCTGAACAAGAACGGCGTTTTGGAGCCCAATGATGTGGCCTTGGTGCGCGATCCCGTCGCTGCGGATCGGCTGACCCGATTTTTGCAGGCGCAGGACGCCGATGGGGACGGGCGTGTCACCCCGGCGGAGTACGCCGTGGGGCCGATGCCGGTGTTCGATGAGGCCGACATCGATGGGAACAATTTCCTAAAGGGACGAGAAATCGAACGTTTTCTCGCGCTGAGCGCGCCGGGCTGAGAAGCGAGGCGGCTCGATCGGCGCGTCTTCGTCGCCGCGGTCGCCATGCGCCTCGTAGGATCTCGGGCGCAAGCCGCGCGTTGCTTTTTTGGCGACGCGCGGCCGTGGGCGTCAGAGATCCAGGACCAGATCCTGGCCTTTCTTCGCCCGCGAGATGCAGACGCACATCACCGCGTTGCTGGCGCGTTCCGCTTCGGTCAGCGTCGCGTCCCGGTGATCCACCTCGCCGTCCAGCACTGCCGTCACGCAGGTGCCGCAGACGCCCTGCATGCAGGAGGTCTCCACTGGGACGCCGAGATCGGGCAGCACATCGATGATCGCCTGATCCGCGCCCACCTCGATGGTTTTGCCGCTGCGGGCCAAGGTGACTTTGAAGGCCTCTGTGGCGCCAGCGTCGGCGATGGGGGCGGAGAAGCTCTCATACAGGACCGCCTCATCGGGCCATCCGAGCTCCGCCGCGGCCTCTCGCAGCCAAGTCATGAAGCCGGCGGGGCCACAGAGATAGAGCCTGTCGCCCTCCTGGTAGCGCCCAAGCCGCGCCTCGGGATCAAAGCTGCTCCGCCCGTCAGGGCCGTCGAGATGCACCGCGATCTCGTCATGGAACGGCAGCTCGCCCAGCGTCTCGCCGAACGGAACGGATGCGGCGTCGCGCGCGCAGAGATGCAGCTCGAACGGCTTACCCAGCGCTTTCAGGCGATGCCCCATGGCGAGCAGCGGCGTGGCGCCCACCCCGCCGGCCACCAGCTTGAAACGCGCGCCTTCCTCATAAAGCAGGAAGTTGTTGCGGGGCGCGCCGATGGTCAGCGTCGATCCGATCTCGAGGACGCTGTGGACTTCCTTCGAGCCGCCGCGGCCCGCGTCATCGCGCTTCACCGCGATGCGATAGGCCTCCACATCGGCCGGATCGCCGCAGAGCGAATAATGCCGGATCGCTCCGCTCGGCAGGTGCAAGGCGATATGCGCGCCCGCCTCATGGCGCGGCAGCGGATCGCCGGCGGGATCCGCCAAGGTGTAGTGACGGACGCCTTCGCCCACATCCTCGACCGCGGTGACCAACACAGTCATCGTCCGCGGCGCGGCGGCGGCGGCGGCGGCGGGGCCGAGCTTCGGCGCGCCGAGGAATGACCCGCGCGGGATATCCTGTCGTCCCAACAGGTTGTTCGCGAAGTCCCATACCGGCCGGTAGCGGTAATGCGGCAGGTTGGGCAGCAGATGATGGATATGATGGTCCGCCTGGCCCAGCATGAAGAACCGCTCCACCCAATTCGCAGGGATGTAAGCCGTCGTCTGGAACGGTTGATCCTCAAACGTCACTTCGTCGGGATGCTGGATGTGGGCGAACAGGTACGCCACCAGCGTGGTGCCGATCCGATGCGGGATCATGAACAGGATAATGAACTCAAACCAATAGGGCGAGGCCAGGAAGCCCACGGTGATGATGACGTTGGCCGCGAGAAAGGCCGCCATCTCCCAAAAGAAGCGCTTCGGCAAATGCGCCTTGCCGCCCGCGAAATACCACTGGAGCCAATGGATCTCGATGAAGGCGAGGGTGAGCCACAGTGAGACGCCCCGACGCGCCGTGAACGCCTCATCCGGATCCCGCTGCTTATCCCCGGCGAAACGGTGATGGGTCAGATGCAGCGTGCGGTAGACGCTGGCGGTCACGCCCGGAAAGATCAACTGGCCCGAAATTGTGCCAAGCAGGTCATTGACGATGCGATTGCGCGACAACGACCTGTGGGTCGCGTCATGGAGCGGTGTGAAAGAGGCGTAGATGGCCACCCCGCTGATCAGCGCAGCGACGGGCCACCACAAATAGCCGTAGAGAAAGCCCAGCGTGCTCAAGCCGAAGACGGTGTACGCCGCCAGAATAACCGCCACTTGCTCCACGGCCACAATCGGCACCGTCGCGAGCTTTTTGTAGCGCGGGTCATGCACGATCTGCGAAGTCACTTCACGCCAAGTGGCGTCGACTGAGTAGCTCACGGTGGCCTCCCTTTGTCGTCTCCGCGCGTCGCTCCGGGCGCGCCTTTTGGATGCGACAAACTGTGCGACACAGTGCGGGCGACGCCATCTCCCAGGGCGTCAACTTTGTTTGATATCGCGCCAAAACCCGACAATCGCGCCTAGGGCGCCGGCCCGTGGCCAAGGAAGCCCCGGATGGTCAGCCCGGTGCGTCGCTTGAAAGCGGTCCGAAAATTGGCGGTGGAGGAATAGCCAAGGCGCCAGGCGACGTCGTCCACGGAGGCCTCGCGCCGCCGCAGGATCCGCATGGCGAGCTCGATGCGGGCCTGCGCGCTCAACTCCGTGAAGGAGGCGCCCTCGGCCTCCAGCCGGCGTTGCAGCGTGCGGGCGCTGAGGCCCAGCGCGTCGGCCGCGGCGGCGATGGCGCGGAACCGGCGCGGATCTTCCGCGATGAGCGCGGCGACGCGGCCTGACAAGCGCCGCGCGCCACGGAGCGTCGCCGCCGCCTCTTCGCACTGCGCGCGCATCAGCGCATGGGTGACCGGATTGCTGCGCCGCATGGGCGCGTCCCAGAGCGCGGCGGGAAACAGCATCGCGTCGCGGTCCATCTCGAAACGACAGGGGCATTCGAACAGATCGCCATAGGCGCCGGCGTGGCCGGGCCGGGGGCGGCGCGTTTGGATTTCATCAAAGCGAAAGGCCGGGCCGTGGAGCTCTTTGGCGAAGGTGAAGACCATGGCCAGGTATAGCTCTGTGATGAAGGCGCTGACGGTCGGGTCGCCCATGGCGTCATCGCAGCGGATCGCATGCCGTGCTGGTGCGGCGTTGAACTCGACCGAGAGCTGCGCGGCGGGTGTTTCAAGCTCGATGAACTCCTCCATGAAGCGGAGGCCTTCGCCGAAGGTCGACGCGGTCATGATCGCGTAGCCATAGGGCCCGTAATCAGTGGGCGACATCGTCGCGCCCAGCCGCAGCGCCAGATCAGGCGACCCTGGCGCGGCCGCGGCGGCGTAGAGAGATTGCAGCTGGGCGAGGGAGATACGAGCGCTGGGATGCTCGATGGTCTTGAGGGTGAGATCGGAGCCCGCCGAAAGATCATCCACCAGAGCGTCCGTCGCTTCCCCAAGCGCGGCCATGCCGCGCAACAGGCTGAGCGCCTTGAACGGGGGATACACCCTTTCGGTGAGACCATCAGCCCGGCTGCTGGTGTTCATCGCCGCGTCTCGCCTCGTCGCTCGCCCCCTCGCTGACTTCAGGCCATCGTGCCGCGGCCCGGCGGCTGGCGCTAGCCCTAAGCGGCGCGCCGGGGGGGCGGAAAGGTCGGCTGTTCCCGCCCAAGCGAGAGGCGCGGGGACATTATTCGGCGGCTTCTCGCGTCACGTGGGGCGCGCTGGCCGGAGCCTCGCCCAGGGCGGGGATGGGCGCGTCGGCTTGCGCGGCGAGATCCGTATCGCCATGGAGCTCCACCATCACCCGCATGGCCGCCACGAGCATTGGTAGGATCACAAAAATCGTCCAGAGCGTCGGGCCGACGCCAAAGCCCGCCACCATCGCGATAGCGAGAAAGAGGATCAGGCAGCTGTTCACGCCCAAGGCGCGACCCATGGTGGATGGCGTTCCGAACTTCGATTCAAATCCCGTCACCACGGTGACGGCGGCGAAGATGTAGACGCCCAGCCAGAGATCGCCCGTGAAGAGCGTGGCCACGACGCCGATCAGAAGCCCGGCGACTGCTCCGATCAGCAGCAGGATCTTGGCGCCGAGCCCCGGCACCGCGCCGATCACCGCCGAGAGAATTAAGAGGGCGACGACGGTGATGGGCGGCAGGTTCTGCGCGGAGGTGAACAGCGCCACCGCGCCCAGATAGACCAGGAAATAAAAGACGCCGAGCACCAACACCATCCAGCAATAACCGCGGAACACCTCGGCCCCGAAATGCTGCGCGTGAAGCGTCAGCCGCTCGACGATGGCGACGGTGCGGGCCGGCCAGCAGATGCGCAGAAACCGCCGCGTCTCCTGCTTGAGCTTATCGGACGAGGCCAGCGCATAGGCCGCCATGAACACGATCAGCAGCGACAGCCCGGCGAAAATGAAGGGCTGGAGCAGCACGCCAGCGCCTTGCAGTACAACGGAATAGCTCTCACCCACGCTGCCCGCCAGCCGCCGCACCACATCGTCGGTGGTCAGCCCGCCCTCAAGGCCCACATCCTCCGGCGCAACGCCGAGGGACGCCAGCACGGTGTTGGCCCAAGCGGTGAGCCGGTCCGCCGTCGGGCGCACGCCTTCCAGGGCGGCGGCGTCGATGGAGGCGGCTTGCAATAAGACGGGCAGAACGAGCGCGAGGCCGGTGGCGGCTAACGTCAGGAACGCGCCCGCCGCGATGGCGAGGGCCGCTTGCATGGGGCTAAAGCCATAGCGCCGCTGCAATTGAAGGCTCGGCACCCGCGCCACCAGCGCCAAGTAGAGCGGCAGCAGCGTGAGCTCCGGCACGGTGAGGGCCAAAGCGGCGATCAAGCCAAAAATGATCAGATTAAACAGGTGATGGAAGCGGATCTCCGCGATCCATCGGTCCAGCGCGCTCCGGTCCGCCGGCGCGGCGCCGCCGGGTTGACCCGCCTCAGCCGAATAGCGCGACGCCTCCGTCGGCGGTGTGTCGGGAAGGTCGGCGGCGCTGTCCATGCTACGGATCACCTTTTTGCTTCTCAGGTTTCATGGCGGGTCTCGAAGTTGCGCGCAATCATGGCGCCATCTTTGGGAGGTTCCCATATCCTCGGGATGCGACGCTGTTGGGGCGCGCATCGAGGCGGGAGCGCGCTGATGCGGATCGGCTGTCCACGGGAGATCAAGCCGGATGAGCACCGGGTCGGGCTCACCCCCGAAGCCGTGGCGGCGCTAACGGCGGACGGACATCGCGTGTTGATTGAGAGCGGCGCGGGCCTCGGCGTCGGGGCGACGGATGAGGACTACCGCGCGGCCGGCGCGGAGATCGCCGCGGACGCGGCCACGCTGTTTGCGGCGGCCGACCTTGTCGTGAAAGTGAAAGAGCCCCTGGCCGAGGAGCGCTCGCTGCTGCGCGAAGGCCAAGTTCTGTTCGCCTATCTCCATCTCGCGGCGGACCGGGCGCAGACGGACGATCTGCTCGCCAGCGGCGCCGTCGCCATCGCTTACGAGACGGTCACCGAACCGGCGGGCGGGCTGCCGCTGCTCCGCCCCATGAGCGTGGTGGCGGGCCGGCTCGCGGCGCAGGCCGGGGCCATGGCGTTGCAGAAAGAGCGTGGCGGACGCGGCGTGCTGCTGGGCGGCGCGCCTGGCGCTGCGCCGGGGGAGGTGTTGGTGATCGGCGGCGGGGTCGTCGGGCTCAACGCGGCGCAGATGGCGCTTGGCCTGGGGGCCCGGGCGACGCTGCTGGACCGCAATCCGGCCGCGTTGGAGCGGGCCCGCGCGGCGTTGAGAGGCCGAGCGGTGGCGGAAGGGAGCTTCACAGCGGCGCCGGTGGGTCCAAGCGGCGGTGTGGTCGAGGCCGCGGCGGATGCGGATCTTATCATTGGCGCCGTGCTGGTCCCTGGCGCCAAGGCGCCGAAGCTGCTCTCACGGGAGATGCTATCGCAACTGCGACCGGGCGCGGCGCTGGTGGATGTGGCGATCGACCAAGGCGGTTGCTTTGAGACCTCGCGGCCCACAACCCATCGGGACCCGACCTATCTCGTGGACGGGATCGTGCATTACTGCGTCGCCAATATGCCCGGCGCAGTCGCTCGGACGGCCACCTATGCGCTGGTCGATGCGACGCTGCCCCATGTGAAGGCGCTCGCGGCGTTGGGCTGGCGAGAGGCGCTGCGCCGCGACGCCCATCTCGCGGCGGGGCTGAATGTCTCGGCGGGCCGCGTGATCTGCCCGCCCGTGGCCGAGGCCTTTGGCCTTGAGGCCGCGCCCCTCAGCGCCGCTTTGGCGTAGCGGCGGCCCCGTTTACGCGGCCATCGCCGCGCTCACCAGCCTGCGGCTCGTGTCGTCCAGATCGGCGCGCATGGCAGGATCGTTGGTTTGTGACCAGGGCTGGAGCAAGCGGCCGCTATATTCCACATAGTCGCCCGACCGGGCCTTCCGCTCCCCGGCCATGAGCGCCGCGAGCATGCGTCCGGAACGCTGCGCCGATGAGACCCCTCTCATGAGAAAGCCGAGCGCTGGCAAAATGGTGTTCCAAGCGAACTGTTCGATGGCGCTGCGATCCCGCGCGAGATCGGTTCCGGGCATCAACCCCGGGTCGAACAATACCGTCGGGCGATCAGGGTCGGTTTGCGCCCAATGCGACGCTTGTAGCACATTCGCCATCTTCGACGTCGCATAGCGGTCGAGGCACGCCTGCGCCGGATTGGCCTCAAGGTCGAGCGCGCCGGTCGCTACGATGTCCGCGCATGGGAACACGCCGCCCCTAAAACCGAAGGAGCGCGCAACCCGGTCGTCTGGGTCGTGGGTTCCGGAGCAGGTGACGACCACGCGGCCCCCGGCGCGCACGCGATCAATCAACCGCTCTCGGATCAGCCAATGCGCCAAGTGATTGACTGCAAATGTCTTCTCATAGCCATCCTCGGACATCTCTAGTCCCGTGGTGATCTGAACGCCGGCGTTGAGGCCGATCGCCTCAATGTGTTGGTCGCCCAGCCCGTCCCGCACCGCGGCGCAAAACTGCTCCACCGAACGCAGAGACGCGAGGTCGAGCGGATAGCGGGTCACCCGGTCTTGCGGCAACCCAGCGAAGCGGGCGCGTCGCTCGGGCGCGCGCACCCCCGTGACGATGCGCGCCTTTGGGTTTTGCAAAAGCGCGGCGGTGGCCTGCAGCCCCAGGCCCGCGGTCGCGCCGGTGAGAAGGTAGATCGTGGTGTCGCTCATGTCGCTAACCTCAATTGATACGATAATCGTAATATATGTCACGATTGTCGTATTAAAAGGCTTCCCGAGCGGGCTGCCTGCTCAGCGCTGTGGACGGCGTCCCCGCCGCGCTGTGACGGGGTGTGGTCAGACTTGATGCCGCCGCCCCCGTTCGAGAACATGGAGGCCCCGCGAGGCGACGATTGAAGAGGAGAAGGCGTGTGACGGTTTCCGCCGAGGACGAAGAGCAAGCGAGGCGGCTGGATCGGTCGATCCGCGACCTCATGCATGTGCTCACCGTACGCGCTCAGGACATCGCGGGCGACGGCAGGGCGGCCTTTTCAGCCACCGAATTCTCAGCGCTGAGTTTTCTGCATGATCATCCGGGCGCCATGGGCCGCGAGGTGACCGCGTTTCTGGGGCTGACGGCGACGACGGTGCAATCGCTGCTCGACCGTTTAGCGCGGCGCGGCCTGCTCAGCCGGGAGCCGCACGTCGCGGACGGGCGCGCGGTGGCGCTGCGGCTTACGGGAGAGGGCGTGCGCGCGGTCAACGCAATCCGCGATCAAGACATCGCCAACTGTCACGCCATGCTCGCCGCGCTGCCGCAAAGGCGTCGGCGCGAGATTGTCGACGATATCGAGACCATCGCGGCCGCCATAAGCGCGCGGCGCTGACGCATCCGCGCCGGGCGAAGGGCCGCAAGATCTTCGTCCCTAAAATCGTCTTCCTAATGTCTTGGCTTCGGCCGCTGGCGCAGCTCGAATTGGCGTCCCCCTCAGAGGAGCGCGACGGATGAATACGACAGCGACCGGATCCCAGATAGGCGCGCTGACCTTTTGGCTGGCGCTGGTCACAGCCGTTCTCGCGGCGTCGAGCGCCACGGCCACGGAGCGCAGTTTCGTCTTTTCCGAACAGGGGCTTGGTCCGCTCCAGCGCGGGGCGCCGGCGTCGATGTCCGCCTTGGCGGAGCGCTATCCCTCGCTTGACTTCGCCCGGGGCGAGATCGTCCGTGAAGGCGTGGCCGAGCCCGTGATCCGCGGCTTTTCGCGGGAGGCGACAGCGGAGGATCCGCCGCGTCTGGCTCTGTTGGTGGTGCTCGACACAGAGGACAGGGTGCTGGAGATCATCGCCCTCGATCCCCGCTTTGTCGGCCCGTTCGCCGGTCGCGCCGGGGTCGCGCTGGGGGATCTCCAGGCGGTCGATCGAACCAGCTGCGTGGCGATGGTCGAGCAATATATGGGGGAGGGCCGCCCCTGGGTCGCCTGCCCGTCCGCGCGGACGGATCGGCTGCAGTTCTTATTCGACGCCAACCAGACCCCGCCGCCGTCGACGGAGCGCGTGCTCGGGGTGCGGCTTTACTAAGCGGCTCGGTTCAGCGACGGCTCATTAGGCCCGCTTCTTCATCTGCTCCAGCATCTGGCCCATGCTGGCGTGCACGGCCTGCACCGCTTGCAGCGGGCGGACCATCACCTTGAAGTCGACGATCTTGCCCGCCGCGTCCCATTTGATGATGTCGACGCCGTTCACGTATTTGCCGTCGATCTCGGTCTCGAACTCCAGCATCGCGCCGTGGCCGGCGTCGAAGATGGCCGTGTAGGAAAAGCGCCCATCGGCGCCGCCCAACGCCACCTGCGCCGCCATCAGATAGGCCATGGTGATCTCAGGGCCGCGTTGCGGGGTGAACACCACGGGGCTGTGGAACACCACCTCAGGCGAGAGCTGCACGGCCAGGCCATCCCGCCCATGACCCTCCAGGATCCAGTCGATCCACGCTTGCAGCGGCGGCGCGTAGCCCTTGGTCTCGACCGCGAATTTGGTCATGGACCGGCCCTCCTCAGTCTTCGGAGAACATCAGCGCGATGGCGTAGACGCGGCGGAACAGACGCCCCACGGGGACGTCTTCCGTCATGCCCATGCCGCCATGGATCTGCACGGCGTGCTTGGCGACGGTCATCGCCGTCTCGGACGCCGCCGCATAGGCGCGACGCGCGCAGGCGCGGGCTTCATCGGTCCAGCCCTCCTCGGCGAGGCCGGCGGCGCGGTAGACGAGGGAGCGCGCGGTCTCCACGCCCACATCCATGTCCACCATACGATGCTGAAGCACCTGGAAGCTGCCGATTGGCACGCCGAATTGCGAGCGCACGCCCGCATAGCCCACCGTGTCGCCGGTGAGCCGCTGGGCGAGGCCCACGAGTTCCGCCGCCATGGCGAAGCGGGTCTGGTCGACCACCAAATTCACCAGCGCCGCCGCCTCTCCTGCGGGAGACAGCACCGCGCTCTCGGGAAGGCGCACGTCTTTCAGCGTCACATCCGCCGCCCAATGATCGTCCCGCAGGCGATAGGGCTTCAGCGTCACGCCCGGTGCGTCCGCGGGAACGAGGAACAGCGCCACGCTGGCGCCGTCATCCCCAGGCGCGCCGCCAGCCCGCGCCAGGATGATCAGATAATCGGCCCCGGGCGCGCCGAGGGCCATGGACTTCACGCCATCCAAGCGCCACCCGCCATCGGCCTGCGCCGCGGTTGTTTCGCAATGCATCAGGTCAAAGCGGGTGCGCGGCTCATGGAGCGCGGCGGAGGCGCGCGCGGCCCCGGCGGCGATCTCGCCGATCAGATCCCCATTCCGCGCCGGGCCCGTCGCCTGGGCGATGAGCCCGCCGGCGAGCACGGAAGTCGCAAGGATCGGCTCAATGATTTGGCCCGGACCCATCGCCTCGTAGAGCGTGGCGATGTCGCCTGCTCCCGTGCGCCCCTCCGCCTGCATGCCGCCGTCGGCTTCTTGGAAGGGCAGCATCAGCCAACCAAGCTCCGCCATGGACGCCCAGCGCTCCGGGTTGAACTCTTCGCCGGTCATCTTGATGCGCGCCGCATCGTCATAAGAGCGCTCGATGAAGCGGGCGACGCTGTCGCTCAGCAGCTTCTGATCGTCATTTGGTTCAAAAATCGCCATCGGTGGTCCTCCCGGCTCATGCGCCCGCGCGTCCGGTCGTCTGTCGAACCGGTCCTGCTCATCGCTAACGCGATTGGACGACAAATTAAAAGAAAACAAAAGAAAAGCCGCGGGCGGCAGCGCTCAGAGCGCCCACGCCCGCGGCCTGATCAGTTCAGCGCTTAGGCCGCCGATTTGGCCAGCAACTGCGCCATGATGTTCTTCTGAACCTCGGACGTGCCGCCATAGATTGAGTGGCTGCGGCCGAACAGGAAGTTCGACATCTCATGCTGCCCAAACGCGCCATAAGACGAAATGGTCGAGCCATCCTCGCTCATGGGCAGCGCGCCGGGGCCCGCGACCCGCACGGCCAACTCGGAGATTTCCTGCGACAACTCCGATCCCAGCAGCTTCAAGGGCGCGCCGAGCTTCACGGCGTCCATGGATTGGCTGGGCGCCGCCATGGAGCGCTCCTCAAGCGCGTCGAGCGCGTCGAGCCGCTCCTCCAACTCCGTCAGCGACTTTGAGATCACCGGATCCGAGATCGGCGGTTTCACGAAATTCTCTTCGGAGGAGGCGTAGGCCTTCAGGCGAGACAGATCGAGGCGGGAGCCCGCCACATTGGCGACCCCGGCGCGCTCGTTGACCAGCAGGAACTTGGCGTAGGTCCAGCCCTGGTTCTCTTCGCCGACCAAGTTCGCCACCGGCACGCGAACGTCGGTGAAGAACACCTCATTGAGGTGATGCAGCCCGTCGATGGAGCGGATCGGGCGCACTTCGATGCCGGGCGACTTCATGTCAATCAGCAGGAAGGAAATGCCGCGCTGCTTCTTCGCGTCCGGATCGGTGCGCACCAGGCAGAACATCCAGTCCGCAAAATGGGCGTGGGTCGTCCAAATCTTCTGACCGTTGACGATGTAATCGTCGCCATCCCGGACCGCGCGGGTCTTCAGTGAGGCCAGATCCGACCCGGAGCCCGGCTCCGAATAGCCCTGGCACCAGAAACGCTCGCCGCGGATGATCGGCGGCAAATGCTCTTTCTTCTGCGCTTCATTGCCGAAGGTGTAGATCACCGGCCCGACCATCACGATGCCAAACGGGCTGATCATGGGCGCGCCATGGGCCACGCTCTCATCCATGAAGATCCGCAGCTCTTCGGTGGACCAGCCGGGCCCGCCATACTCAACCGGCCAGCCCAGGCCACCCCAGCCTTTTTCATTCAGCTTGCCCTGCCACCAGGCCATCGGCGCGCGCGGGGCGCCGAGGAGACCGTGCGGGCCGGCGAGATGCTCCGCGGGGAGGGGGGGGCGCATGAAGCCGCGCCCAACCGAACGGAATTTGTGGAGTTGGGTGGTG